>JAKSOJ010000006.1 GCA_024405645.1 Phascolarctobacterium sp.
CAGGGAGGACTGGCAAAATGAGGAGACTGATTTGGCCCGTCCTGTTTCTGTTTTTGTTTATCCTTCAAGGAGCTGTAGGAGTTTTCTATACAGGTTGGTTTGCGGCAGATTTGCCACTCCTCGGTGTGTACGCTCATGCCATCTTACGCGGACCTAAATTTGGTTCCATAAGTGGTCTTTGCGTTGGCTTTTTGGAGGATGCTATGCTGCCTGGAGTGTTTGGATATCATATGCTGACAAGAACATTTCTAGGCTTTGGATTAGGTCATCTAAAAGGTAAAATTTTTAAAGATAATTTTGTATATCATCTGCCTACAATAGGCATAATTAGCTTAGTTTTACGTTTTGTATATTTCTTTATTGCTCTAGCTTTAGGGATGCCAATCTCAAGCTTAGGACGTTATTGCCTTGACTCTTTAGGCTTGGCTTGTGGAAATATGCTAATGGTAATTCCCATTGTTTGCTTGGCAAGCTTCATTTATGAATGGATTAAGCAAGAGGATATTTCTTATTGATTTTTGGTATATGCAAAGTACATAAGTATTAGGAGAAGAAGAAAGGAGGACCTAGCATGATTAACAAAAAGAATATTGCAAGATTTCATGTTATGCTGGGTGTTTGCTTCTTCCTTCTGTTCTTTTTGTTGTGTAGAATGGTGCAAATGCAGCTTTTTAGCGGTGATTATTACCAAGAAAAATCAGTTGGCAATCGTTTGCGTCAGACTCGTATCGTCGCTCCACGTGGTTTAATTTATGACGGTAGTGGCAACGAATTAGCTCGCAATATTCCTGGTTATGTAGTGCTCTTGCAAAAACAAAATAAATATAGTGATGAGTTAATAAAAAAACTTGCGGAAATTCTCAATATGAAAGAAGAGAATATCCGTAAAATTATCAAAGATAATTCTCAATATGGTGAGCCCATGGTTATAAAGAGAAATATAACTATGGAGGAAATAACCAAACTTGAAGAACAAAAGCGTAATATGGGACCTGTAATTTTGCAGCCTGTACCCATGCGCGATTATCCTAAAAAGGAATTCTTGGTGCATGCACTTGGCTATGTTGGCGAAGTAAGCTCCTACGAAATTGAAAAGGGAATTTTCAAGGATATGTCCGAAGGTAGCATTGTTGGTAAGGCAGGCTTGGAAAAATATTATGACAAGATTCTTCGCGGTGAGGATGGTGCTTACCTTGAGGAAGTTGATGCTTCTGGTGCTGTGGTAAAAAACTACGATACCAAGCAACCTATTCCTGGCAAGGGCTTAAAGCTAACAATTGATTCTCGTTTGCAAAATGCTTTGGAGGACTTTACGGTTGCTCATCTGCGTAATTTACGAGCAAATGGAATAAATGCTAGAGCAGCTGCAGTAGTTGCCGTAGATCCAAGAAATGGTGCTATTAAAGCAATGCTCAGTTGTCCTGGCTATGACCCCAATCTTTTTGTTAATGGTATTTCTACTAAGGATTGGAACAAAATCAATAATGATACTGCCTATCCTTTGAATAACAAGGTTATCAACGGTGAATATCCGCCAGGTTCAACTTTTAAAATTGTAACAGGTACAGCAGCCTTTGAATTGGACAAGGTAAGATATGACGAACCGATTTTTGACGGTGGCTTCCATCCATTAGTTCCTACTATGGGTAATGCTGGCGGCGAAGTGCTAGGTTGGCTGACATTCCGCGATGGTTTGGCAATGAGTGATAACGTATATTTCTATGAGCTTGGTTATCGCGTTGGTATCGACAATATTGGCAAATACGCCCGTATCTTTGGCTTTGGTTCCAAAACTGGAATTGATTTGGGCGGTGAAAGTGAAGGCTTGGTAGCTTCTAAGGCTGTAAAAAAAGAGATTTGGAACGAAGAATGGCGTTTGGGCGATACTTTTAACGCAGCCATTGGTCAGGGCTTTAACCTAACAACTCCTTTGCAACTTGCGGTAATGCTTTCCACAGTTGCGAATGGGGGCACTAAATTTAGACCCTATCTTGTAGATAGCTTTGTGGACCAAGAAGGAAAAGTGACTGGACAGCCAGATAGGGATGCTGGCAAAAAGATTGATGTATCCCAAAAAACTATTGATTACATTAGAGATGCTATGAGTGCTACTACTAAAGAGGGCGGTACCGCTGCATTCTTTAGTTCCTTGCCGAAAGCTATTGCAGGTAAAACTGGTACTGCAGAAAACTCCATGGGTCGAGACCATGGCCTTTTCGTAGCCTATGGACCGGTTGAGAGTCCAGAACTCGCTGTAGTTTGCATTGTAGAGCAGGGTGGCTTTGGTTCTACTGCTGCTGGCCCGATTGTCTATAGGGCATTTGAGGAGTTTTTCCGTGAAAAGGGCTGGATGCCTGAACTGGAATCGGAAGAACCAGTAAAAAATAATTAAGGTTTAGTTCGTAATTTTCGAAGAAAGGAGAAACTATGGATATTCGAAAAATCCTACGCAATATCGACTGGTGGTTAGTGTTCAGCGTTTGCGGACTCATGGCTATAGGTTTGGTGCTGATTTATAGCGCAACATTATCCTATAATCTGCAAACTGGCAAAGCATGGCATGTTCAAAGACAGAGCATGTTTATGACCGTCGGTATGATTTTGGTTATAGCTTCTCTCTTTGTAGATTACAGAGCGATTAAACAATATGATAGATACATATATGGCTTCAATATGTTGCTTTTACTAGCCGTTATGTTTGTTGGTAAAACTCAGCTTGGTGCACAGCGTTGGATTTCTATTGGTAGTTTTCAATTCCAACCAAGTGAATTTTCCAAGGTTTTCCTCATAATTTGTTTGGCAGCATTTGTAGAAAAGCGGCTTAATAATCTCATGGAATTCAAAGATTATTTGCCAATTTTCATATATATATTCTTCCCATTCATTCTTGTAATGAAGCAACCGGACTTGGGTACAAGTTTGACTTTTATTGCAATTTTAATCAGCGTAATCTTTGTAGCTGGTTTTAAATATAAATGGTTTGCTATGTGTGGGGCTGCGTTTGTGGCTATGATGCCACTGTTTTGGATGGTTCTTAAGGATTATCAAAAGAATCGTATTTTGACTTTCTTGGATCCTGGTCGTGACCCCTTTGGTCGTGGGTATCACGTAATTCAATCCAAGATAGCCATTGGCAGTGGTGGTCTTACAGGTCATGGTTGGTTGAATGGCACTCAGAGTCAATTAAACTTTTTGCCTGAAAACCATACTGACTTTATCTTTGCTGTAGCTGGCGAAGAGTTTGGCCTTGTTGGTACTTGCATCATCATTGTTTTATACAGTATCGTCATTTGGCGTAGCGTTATGATTGCTTTAAACGCAGATGATGATTTTGGAGCTTTGCTTGCAACTGGCGTAACAGGAATGTTCATGTTCCATATTTTGGTTAATATTGGTATGACTGCTGGCGTAATGCCTGTAACCGGCGTACCTTTGCCGTTCTTGAGTTATGGTGTCAGCTCGTTAATAACGAATCTTATGCTTGTTGCGCTTTTATTGAATATTAGATTCCATCAACAGAAATTACAGTTCTAGGAGGAAAAATGGAGAACGAATTAACTATAGATATATTATCATCAGTGCAAAAGCCTGCTCGCTACACTGGTGGCGAGTTTGGTAGCATTGTTAAAGACCAAGGCTCTGTTGAAGCAACTATCGCGTTGGCATTCCCCGATGTCTACGAGGTTGGTATGAGCTATGTTGGCTTCAAAATTCTTTATCACTTAGTGAATAAAATGGAAGGTGTACAGGCTGAACGCGTATATGCAGTTTGGACTGACCTAGAAGCAAAGATGCGCGAACGCAATATTCCTTTGCGCACTTTGGAAACTGGCAAAAAATTGTCCGAATGCGATATTATTGGCTTTACTCTGCAGTATGAATTATCCTATACCAATATTCTGAATATGATGGATTTAGGCGGAGTTCCTATGCTGCGTGAGGATAGAACTGACGAGGACCCCTTTGTAATTGTTGGTGGACCTTGTGTTTATAATCCTGAACCTATTGCAGATTTCTTTGACTTTGCCGTTGTTGGTGAAGGTGAAGAACTTTTATGCGAGGTTATGGCTGCTTATAAAACCTGGAAAAAGGCTGGCTAGCCAGGTGGTCGTGCGGCATTCCTAGAGATTGTTAGCAAGATTCAAGGTATTTATGTACCAAGCTTCTATGAACCACAATATGATGAAAATGGTATGTTCACTGGAATCAAAAAGCTGAAAGAAGATGCTCAATTCCCTGTTTATAAACGTGTCGTTCGCGATATGAACAGCGTGGATTTTCCTGATAGTCCTGTAGTCCCCTTTGGTGAAATTGTTCATGATCGTATCATGCTGGAGGTTTTCCGTGGCTGTAGCCGTGGTTGTCGCTTCTGCCATGCTGGTATGGTTTACCGTCCAATTCGCGAACGTAGACCAGAGGTTCTTATGGACCTGTCTCGTAGATTAATTGATAACACTGGTTATAATGAAATCTCCTTGGTTTCTCTTTCTTCTGCAGATTATTCCCATTTGGCTCCTCTCGTTCATCAAATGATTGAAGAGTTTAAGGACGACAGAGTATCTGTTTCCCTGCCTTCCCTCCGTATAGATAGCTTTTGCGTAGCTATTGCTAAAGAGGTCAATGCAGTTCGTAAGAGTGGTTTGACCTTTGCTCCTGAAGCTGGTAGCCAAAAGATGCGCGATGTTATCAACAAAGGCGTAACTGAAGAAGATTTAATGAATGCTGTCGGTGCTGCTTTTGAAAATGGTTGGAGTGGGGTAAAGCTGTACTTTATGATTGGTCTTCCCTATGAAACCGATGAAGACGTTCTTGCTATTGCTGATTTAGCTAAAAAGGTTCAATACAAATATTATCAAGTTACCGGTAAGCGTGGCTGCAAAGTTACTGTAAGTGCTTCTAGCTTTGTTCCCAAGCCGTACACCGCTTTCCAATGGTTTGGACAAAATCAATTAGAAGAAATTCGCCGTAAACAATTCTTGTTGAAAGATGCATTGAAGATTAAAAATGTTACTTTCCAATACCATGATGCGAAGACTGGTATTATCGAAGCAGTTTTTGCTCGCGGTGATAGACGCGTAGGTAAGGCATTGCTCAATGCATGGAAAATGGGTGCTCGTTTTGATGGTTGGAGTGATCATTTCTCCTATGACCGTTGGGTTGAAGCAATTACTCAAGCTGGTCTTGATAAGGACTTCTATGCATCTCGTGACCGTGACAAAGACGAAGCATTCCCTTGGGAACATGTTTCTCCAGGTGTAAGTCGTGCTTTCTTATGGAACGAATGGAAAAAGGCAGAGGCTCAGCAATTGACTCACGATTGCCGTCGTTCCACTTGCACAGGCTGTGGAGTTTGCCAAAAACTTGGCGTGAATATTATTGACTATGCTAAGGAGGTACAAGGCTAATGAAACTGCGTTTACAAATCACTAAAGACCGTGACATTCGCTTTATCTCCCACTTGGAGTATGTACGTACTCTTGGTCGTGCAATTCGTCGCGCTAAGCTTCCTGCGGCTTATAGCGAAGGCTTTAATCCCCATCTGAAGTATTCTCTTGCTAGTGCTCTCGGCGTTGGCGTTGTTTCTTATACTGAATTCGTAGAAATTGAATTGGCAGAGGAAATGGACGTTGAGGAGGCTGCACTCAAATTGAGTAAAGCTTTGCCTAGAGGTATTCGTGTTCTTGCTGCTGATGCAGTTGAAAACAATGCTCCTGCATTGATGGCAGTAGCCGCTGGAGCAGAATATCGCGTAACCTTGCCTTACGATAAGGATTTGCGCAATGCGGTTCATGCCTTTAATTCTGTAGATGTACTCAATTTCAAAAAGGCTGCACCTAAAACTAAAGCTGGTTTTAAAGAAGTTGATGTTAAATTTTACATTCCTAAAATTTCCTTTAAACAATTTGATGGAAAGACTGAATTCAATTTCACATGTAAAATTACACCAACTGGTAGCATGAAGGCTGTGGACCTTTTGAATGCTCTTAACGAGACCTACGATTTAGGGCTTCCAGTAGAGATGGCTGATATCGAAAGAATGAAACTTTATCGCACAGACCGTAATGGGAAAAAATTGCCAATGCTTAATGAAAATGCTTGGATAAAAAAATAGAATTATTAAAATGGACTGACTCACTCAATAGTATGTCAGTCCATTTGCTTTATGATTATTCTCTATATAAATATTTTTTATAAAGGAATGCTGATTATTATGGTATAATGTGCTTTAGATATGTACAAAACATGTGCAGTAGTAAATTTATAGGAAATTTATGGAGAGTGGAATAAAAATGGATACTGTGGAATTGTTAAAAACAAGACGTAGCTGTCGAAAATTTGTCGGTCAAGTTTCTGATGAAAAATTGCAAGCTATTATTGATTGTGGTCTTAACGCACCAAGTGCCCATAATGGTCAAGATGTAATAATTGTTGTTGTGCAAGACCCTGAAACTGTAAAAACATTTAACGACTTGAATAAGAGCTTTTGGGAAGCTAATGCAGATCCATTCTATGGAGCACCGACAGTTTGCTTTATTTTCGCACCAGAATCTAATTTAAATGGCTTCAAGGATGGTTCTTTGGTAATTGGCGCAATGCAAGCTGCTGCCTGGGCTTTGGGCGTAGGCTCATGTTGGATTAATCGTTGCACAGAAATGTTTGAATGTGACGAAGGTAAGTTCTATTTGGAAAAATGGGGGTTAGAAAATTATATTGGCATTGGTTGTTGTATCTTGGGACAACCTGGTCAAGTAATGCCACCCAAAGTAATTAAGCCAAATCGCGTTATTTTCGATAAATAATATAGCCAAAAGAGGACGATGGAGCTACATCGTCCTTTTCTATTGCCAAAAACAATACTGTTTGATTATTTGACTTTATTGTTAGGAATTGCAAAAAAATGATTAATAAAACATAAAATAAACATATACTTTTGCTAGAATGTAATTAAAGTAATGAAAAATTGAATAAAGTTATTAATTTTTAGGCTAAAACCTTGAAATTTAAAATTTTTAGGGTATAATATAAATTGCATCGATTAGAAAGTTACTAATTGAGTGGTATTACTAATAAGGTGTCAAAATTTGTCTTGGCACCATTATATATTCTGAAAGGGGCATATAAAATGTTAAAACCGTTAGCTGATTATGTTGCTGTAAAAGTTGTTGAAGTTGAAGTTAAAACTGCAAGTGGTATCGTTCTTCCTGATACCGCTATTAAAGAAAAATCCGTAACTGGTATCGTTGCTGCTGTTGGTCCTGGCAAAGTTTATGACAATGGCGTTCGTGTACCTGTTGATGTAAAAGTTGGCGATCAAGTTTATTTTGCTAAATTTGGCGGCCAAGAAGTTACTTTGGACGGCGAAAAATTCCTGCTCATTTGCGAACGCGATATTTTTGCAGTAGTTACCAAAGACTAATTAATTGATAGTAATCGACATAGAATAAATTCATTTAGACATGTCGAGTAAATACGAAGGAGATATATTAAAATGGCTAAACAAATTCTGTTCAATGAAGAAGCTCGTCGTAGCCTTGAACGTGGCGTAAACGCTCTTGCTGACGCTGTAAAAGTAACCCTTGGTCCTAAAGGCCGCAATGTAGTATTAGAGAAAAAATATGGTGCACCTACCATTACTAACGATGGTGTTACCATTGCTCGCGATATCGAATTAGAAGATCCGTTTGAAAACATGGGTGCTCAACTTGTTAAAGAAGTTGCTATCAAAACCAACGATGTAGCTGGTGATGGTACTACTACCGCAACCGTTCTTGCTCAAGCAATGATTAAAGAAGGTATGCGTAACCTGGCTGCAGGTGCAAACCCCATGATTCTCAAAAAAGGTATCAAAAAAGCAGTTGATGTTCTTGTTGAAGAATTAGCAACTATTTCTCAAAAAGTAGAAACTAAAGAAGCAAAAGCTCAAGTTGCTTCCATTTCTGCTGCTGATGAAGAAATTGGCGAATTAATCGCAACTGCTATGGAAAAAGTTGGTGACGATGGTGTTATCACTGTTGAAGAATCCAAAACCATGGATACTTTCCTTGAAACTGTAGAAGGCATGCAATTTGACCGTGGCTACATTTCTCCTTACATGGCTACCGATGCTGAAAAAATGGATGCAGTAATGAGCAATCCTCTCGTTTTCATCACTGACCGCAAAATTACCATGATTCAAGACATTATGCCTGTTCTGGAAAAAGTTGTACAAGCTGGTCGTGAGCTTCTTATCATTGCTGAAGATGTTGAAGGCGAAGCTCTGGCAACCTTAGTTGTAAACAAACTGCGTGGTACCTTTAAAGCAGTTGCTGTTAAAGCTCCTGGCTTTGGTGATCGCCGCAAAGCAATGCTGCAAGACATTGCAATTCTCACTGGTGCAACCGTTATCTCCGAAGAAGTTGGCCGTAAATTAGATAGCGCAAGCATGCTTGATCTTGGTTCTGCTGGTCAAGTTCGTGTTACCAAAGATATGACCACTATCGTTGATGGCATGGGCAATAAAGATATGATAGCTGAACGTATTGCTCAAATTCGTTCTCAAATTCCTGAAACTACTTCTGACTTCGATAAAGAAAAACTTCAAGAACGTCTTGCTAAATTGGCAGGCGGTGTTGCAGTAATCAAAGTTGGTGCTGCTACTGAAGTTGAACTGAAAGACAAAAAACTCCGCATTGAAGATGCTCTGAATGCAACTCGTGCTGCAGTTGAAGAAGGCATTGTTGCTGGTGGTGGTACTGCTTTGTTGCAAGTACAAGCTGCTCTGGCAAAAATCAAAGCATCTGGCGACGAAAAGACTGGTGTAGAAATTGTTAAACGTGCAATTGAAGAACCTGTTCGCCAAATCGCTCTCAACGCTGGTCTTGAAGGTGCAGTAATCGTTGATACCATTAAACGTGGTCGTCGTGGCTTTGGCTTTAACGCTCTTACCGAAGAATATGTTGATATGATTTCTGAAGGTATCGTTGATCCTACCAAGGTTACTCGCAGTGCTTTACAAAATGCTGCAAGCATTGCATCCATGGTTCTCACCACTGAAACTCTTGTAGCAGATAAACCTGTTGAAGGTCCTGCTATGCCTCCGATGCCTCCGATGGGTGGCATGCCTGGCATGATGTAATAGACCAAAAACGACGATAATAGTTTTATACTTAGTTGTCTTTAAAAAGGACATGGGTCCGTACGCTTTTGTGCAGACCTCATGTCCTTTTTTATCTGTTAAGAACAAAGAATATTTGTATCATTTTTTGTTTTTCTAGCTGTATTTTTAATGAAAAATTCAGTATTTTTCATTAAATTTTAGCAAAAACAATTAAATTCCCTACAAATTTTTAAAAAATCTTTAAAAATTCCCCAAACTTCTTGATTTTGCTCTATTTTTTGCTATAATTAATCTACTATACTATGTCTAAAAATATACACGAAAGGTTGTGACAATGTAACGATGAAAGAGATGGTTCGTGTACAAGGAATCAAAAAAGTATTCGATGACACTGTTGTCATCCCTGGATTAGATTTAATCATCAATGATGGTGAGTTCCTGACTCTGCTTGGTCCTTCTGGCTGTGGTAAAACTACCCTGCTGAGAATGATTGCTGGCTTGGAAACACCCACTGAAGGTACTATATATTTGGACGGCAAGGATATGACTAAGCTGCCTCCTTATAAGAGGGACGTAAATATGGTTTTCCAAAACTACGCTTTGTTCCCTCATATGGATGTTGAAGAAAATATCCGCTTTGGGCTTAAGATGAAGCAAGTTCCTAAAGATGAACAAGATGTTCGTGTGGAAAAGCTTCTTAAGCTTACTCACTTAGAAAAATTCCGCCATCGTTTCCCGTCCGAAATGAGTGGTGGTCAACAACAACGTGTAGCAATTGCACGTGCTTTGGTAAACAATCCTAAGGTTCTTCTGCTTGACGAGCCTTTGGGTGCATTGGATTACCAACTTCGCAAAAAATTGCAAATCGAATTAAAGAATTTACAACGCCAACTTGGCATTACTTTCATTTTTGTAACTCATGACCAAGAAGAAGCACTCACTATGAGTGACCGTATTGTTGTCATGAATGAAGGTGAGATAGAGCAGGACGATACTCCTGGTAATCTTTATCATAAACCTCAAACTCGTTTCGTAGCAAAATTCATTGGCGAGACCAATTTCTTGGAACAAGAAGATGGTTCTACCAATGTTATGCGTCCTGAAAAGTTGAACCTTTGTCCAGAAGGTTTCCATGGACAGGATCATCCGAAACCGAAGCTTTTCGGCACTATTACCGATGTTATTTTCTACGGAACTATCGACAAAGTTTTTGTAAAATTAGACGACAGCGAACAAAAAGTTGTTGCCTACCAATATTTTGACGATATCAAAAAATGGCAAGCAGGCGAGCGAGTTGGCATTTGGTGGTATCCTCAAGACGAAGTAATGGTACACAAATGAAAAATGGCAAGTTGATGGTTTTGCCAACAGTTGCTTGGCTCAGCCTCTTCTTTGTTATTCCTATGCTTATCGTTGTGGCTGTGTCCTTTGCCAGCCGCACCGCGTATGGTCAAGTAGTATTTAACTTTACGTTCGCCAATTATGCGCGTATCACCGAAAGTTTGTACCTTTCCATTTTTGCGCAAACCTTTATTGTTGCAGTTATTACTACATTATTTACCATCGTCATGGCATATCCTCTTGCATATTATATTGCTAGTCTTCCTAAAAAATGGCAACAGCCAGGTCTCATTCTGGTTATGGTGCCTTTCTGGATTAACTTCCTGATTCGTTCCTATGCTTGGGTAATCATCTTGAGAACTCAAGGTGTGCTTAATACCATTTTAATGAAGCTTGGTCTCATTACAATCCCCATGCAGTTCTTGTACAATGATATGGCAGTGCTTTTGGGTATGATTTATTCCTTGCTTCCCTTCATGGTATTACCGGTTTATGTATCCATCGAGCAATTGGACCGTCGTCTTTTGGAAGCAGCTTCTGACTTGGGTGCAAGTCCCTTTACTGCTTTCAGAAAAGTAACCCTGCCTCTGACTATGCCTGGCGTAGCAGCTGGTACAATTCTCGTATTCATTTCTTCCCTTGGTATGTTCATCGTTCCCGACGTTATGGGTGGCGCAAAATCTGCTCTTATCGGCAACGTAATTCAAAACCAATTCTTGTCAGCTCGTGACTGGCCTTTCGGCTCTGCCCTGTCCATCGTCCTTGCTGTTATGTCCTTGGTTTTGATCATACTCTATTACAAGGCTATTCAAGGTCAGAAGGGAGGAAAGAGTCAAAATGCCTAAAACATGGCGTAACCACGTTCTTCTCGCATATTCTTTGGCAATAATTGCATTCTTGTATCTGCCCTTGGTTATTCTTGCGGCTTACAGCTTTAACGCATCTCGTGTTAATGCTGTGTGGAGTGGCTTTACTGTGGATTGGTATTTAAGCCTTTTCAAAAACCGTCGCGTTCTTGAGGCTTTAACTAACTCCCTCATTATCGCTTTCTTCTCCACCATTGTTAGTACGATTCTGGGTACAACTGCTGCAATTGCCTTGAATCGCTACAAATTTAAATACCAAAATGTTATCAATGGTCTTTTATATTTGCCGATTCTTATCCCTGAAATCGTAATGGGTCTTTCTCTTCTGGTTCTGTTCAGCCAAGCACATTTTCCTTTGGGTAAAGGTACTCTGGTGCTAGCTCATATCACTTTCTGCGTAAGCTTTGTTGTTATCACAGTTAATGCAAGACTTGAGGGTATGAAACCAGAATACGAACAGGCTGCTATGGATTTATATGCAACTCCTTGGCAAACCTTCCGCTATATTACATTGCCTATTGCAATGCCCGGTATTGTAGCAGGTGCCTTGATAGCATTTACTCTTTCCATAGACGATTTCATTATCAGCTTCTTTGTTGCTGGTCCTAACTCAACAACTCTACCTCTTTACATTTATGCAATGGTTAAGCGTGGCATTTCTCCCGAAATCAACGCTCTGTCTACTTTGATGATGATTGTAACAGTATCTCTTGTTATTATCGCGCAAATTCTCCAACCGCAGCATACAAGTAAAAAAGAAGAATAGAAGTTTTAAAGCAGGCGTTTACGGCCTGCTTTTTTTATGTCAGTATTTTTAAGTTTTAAAATAATTTTCATAAATTTACATTAGTATGTGATAAAATGTATATATAATCAAAATTAAAATAATTACTTATATTGCTGGATACAAGTTAGATATATACTAGGAGAGATAGTATGAGTTTAGATACTTTAATTGAACTAAAGCAAGGAAAAGTACAGGGTTTCTTGCATGAAGAAACTAATACTTGGGCTTGGAAGGGTGTTCCTTATGCAGAAAAGGCTGTTGGAGAGTTGCGCTTTAAGGCTCCTGTAGCAGTGAAAAAGCATGAAGGAATATTGGATTGCACACAAGATGCGGTTTGGAATATTCAATGTACTCCTAGAAAGACTATTATCGGAGAAGAGGGTATTTTAACCCTTGATATCTATCGTCCTGCAACTGATGAAAAAATGTTGCCAGTTTTAGTTTATATCCATGGTGGTAATAACCAGACCCATGGTAGTAGCACTTGGAAAGGCCATAAGTTCTGCCAAAAAACGAATACCATGTTAGTATCTATTTCCTATCGTTTGGGACCATTTGGCTTTAATAATTTGCCGGCGTTGCAAAAGGATGCGGAACCTGTGGAGGCTAGTGGTAATTTTGCTTTGCTCGATACGCTGCAGGCCTTGAAATGGATGAAGGAGAATTTAGAAGCTTTTGGTGGAGATCCTAATAATCTTACTGTTTCTGGTATTTCCTCCGGTGGCAGGGATTCTTTAGCAATGTTGACATCTCCTTTATTTAAGGATATGTTCCAAAAGGTTATTTCTTTCTCTGGTGGGTTGACTATCACTAGACCGGAAAAAGGACAAAAGCGTTTGGCGGCTGCTTACGCTCATCTTGTAGTGGAAGATGGTATCAAGGAGAGCATTGAAGAGGCTAAAGCATGGCTTTTGAGTGATGCTCCTGAGGTTAAAAATTACTTATTGAATATAGATGCAAAACGTTTGGTGCCTTTGATGAGTGCTGCCCAAATCCGCATGAGTGTATATCCGCATTTGTATAGTGACGGAGTAGTTTTGCCTAAAGAAGGCTTTGCTTGCACTAACTATAATAATGTGCCTGTGCTCTTGATTACTGCAGAGGGTGAGTTCTCTCTGTTCTGTTCTAGGGACAAATATTTCCATGATAATTTGGACAAATTTGAGGAGCAAGGAGAGTTCTATAGAGAATTTATTTTTGCTAAGAAATATGGTTCTCTTATGTATCAGGACTTTAACGGTCAGGGTGCTGCTGCGAAGTTATACCCTAATTACAAGGGTGATATTTTCGTTAATGTGTGTCGTTTCGGGCACGATGAAAATAGTGTTAGCAAGTATTATGCAGACCGTAATGATGCTTTCCACGGAATAATCATGGAATTTGTAACTGGCGAGCAAATGAGTGCATTCCCTCCTGAAATTATTGTACCAGTACCAGGTACTTTTGACACTAAAGGTGCTGATGATCTTAAAGATAAATACATGCAAAGCTTGGCTGATTTTATGCGTACAGGAAAGCCTAGCTTACCAGGTAGCCAGGAAGAGTGGCCAGCCTGGACTCCCGAAAACAGAGCGGAGAGTGTTTTCGATGCAGATAGAGAAAAGGCAATTTTGTCCGTGCGTAGAGATACTTTTAGCTTTGAAAAGCTTTTTGCTGATATAGATGCAGATACTTCTATTTCCGAAGCTAGTAAGCAAAAGATTATTAAAGAGGTTTTCAATGGTCGTTGGTTTAGTGCTCCCTTTGATGAACATTATGGCAACGAGGATTGTTGGGAAAAATTATATTAGTAATTGCTTTTATATATGATTGTTTTGTAATGAAACTATGGTGAGGTGTGAAATGGCTGAACAAGTAGTCAATTATCAATGTCCTGCCTGTCAGGCTCCAATTAGCTTTAAACCTGGAGTAAATAAGGTTGTTTGCGAGTATTGTGAAAATGAGTTTGATGTCGAAACCATCAAAAAAATATTTGCTAATAAAGAAGCATTAGCCCAGAAAGCCCATGAACAAAAAGAGGCAAAATGGCAAAAAGAAAAGGATGAAGAGTTTTCTGAAGAAGAAATTGCACATATGCATTCCTTCTCTTGTAGCTCATGTGGGGCGGAGTTAGTCTGCGATGAAAATACCATGGCAACAGAGTGCTGCTATTGCGGTAACCCTACTATGATTCCTGGTCGCTTTAGCAAAATGCTCAAACCGAACTATATTATTCCCTTTAAGAAGACTAAACAAGAAGCTATGGATGCTCTGAAAAAGTTCTACGAGGGAAAACAGCTTCTGCCTGATTTGTTTACACAACAAAATCGTATTGAAGCTATTCAAGGTATGTATGTTCCTTTCTGGCTTTTTGATAGCACTATCGAAGGTCAAGCAATTTATGAAGCAACAGAATCCTTTAGCGTTACCAACGGGAAAACTACTACTGTAACAACGGATTATTACAATTGTATGCGTGAAGGCACTATGAAGTTTGAAATGGTACCTGTAGATGGCTCTGTGAAAATGGAAGATGATTTCATGGAAAGTATCGAACCATTTGACTACAAGGATTTAGTCCCCTTCGAATCTGTTTATATGACAGGCTACTTAGCTGATAAATACGATGTTGATTCTGACACCGCTATTGCTCGTGCAGAAGAACGCATGCAAGAAAGTGCAGAGAAGGTTCTCTATGAAACAGTTACAGGCTTTGATAGTGTTTCTCCTGCCCATGAATCAGCTATTGTACGTAAAGATTCTAAATTTTCTTACGCTATGGCGCCGGTTTGGATTGTTACAACTCGTTTTGAGGACAAGCCCTATACCTTTATGATGAACGGTCAGACTGGTAAATTTGTTGGTCGACTTCCTATAGACGATGGTAAGCGCAAGAAACTAATGTGGAGAGATTTTTTCATTTCTTTCCCAGTTTCGTGCATTCTTGTTGTTATAGTTCTTTTGATTATTGCATTCGTTGCTTAAGGAGGAGAGAAGATGAAAAAAATATTTTTGATTTTAACTGTCCTTCTTTCCCTTGTATGTGCAAGTCTTGGCTTCGCTGCTGCTCCATCCTTGGATGATGGGGCTAAGCTTCTGAAGGCTAGCGAAAGAATTGTTTTGCAAAAGGAGTTAGAAAGAGTTGAGAAGGCCCATGGTATTCGTTGCGTTGTTGTTACTCGAAAAGCAATTGGCGGAGCAGTGCCTGGTGAATATGCAAATAAATTAAATAAAACAATTTATAATGATGCTCCTAATGGCGCAATTTTGTTCTTGCAGGTTACCGATGTTCGTAAATGGTATATTTCTACCTATGGCAACGCTAGAAGTGCTGTAGCTGGCAACGAAGGCGTAGAGTATATGTCCAAAGAAGTGGTACCTTATTTGAAAAAGAATGAGCATAAAAATGCTTATATGACTTTTGCTAAAAGAGCCGATGAGCTGATGCAATACCAAAAGGAACATGGAGAAGCATGGAAACCGGAAGAGTTTGGTGATGATCCAGAGGACTGGGGAATTGCCGGAGGTATCATAGCTGCAATTTCTGCTTTTATTAGTGGTTGGTGGTCTAGAAGTAGAAATAAATCTAGAGTGGAAGCCATGAGTAATGTTCATTTTTCAGAAGCTGCTGATCCTTATCTGAATAAAGAAAGCTTTGTTTTGACCAATGAATGGAATCAATATTTGTATTCTACAACTGCGGTTCATACAGAAGCTGATCATGACGACGATGATTCCGATGATGGTTCCGTAAGCGATAGCTCCTCCGATGGCGATTGTGGTGGTGGCGGTGGCGACTACTAAATAAATATCATAAGAAAAAATGCTTGCTACTAGTGTAAGGTGGCAGGCATTTTTTATTTACACAATACTATTGAAATAAATTACTAAATAATATTTGACTTCAATAATTCTGCATATATAATAATATATAAATGTGTTTCCGCAACGATATTTTTCAAATAATAGCCGCAAAGCTGATTTATAGGAGGACAAAATGGATATTAAGGAATTTATGGCAAGACGTGAAAAATCAACTAAGGACTTTAAACGCTTTTTTGCACTACAATATAATGCTGTTGATGCTTGGATTCGTGAGTATGACCAATGGTATAGACACGATTCTGGTAATGTAGAGGCAATCGATAAGTATAATCTTGTGAATCAACGCGTTGTTACTCCAACTGAGGCTGGTGAGGCACAATATGATGCTGCTGGCAATGTTTTAGCAGTTCAAATTGCAGTTTTACTGAATGATGAACAGAAAAAAGCCTACGCAATGTGCCAAGAAGGCGTATTTACTGTAAAAGATAATGTTGTAAGTTTTGCTCCAAGTAGTGAGCCTCCTTTTGCGATTTCAGTAGATCGTTGCTTTTCTATTTTTGTAGAAATGATTGAAGCTTATGAAAATTTACGAAAAGACTGTATGGAATAACCTATAATTAACTAGTTGAAATCCTTATTAGGAATGATTATAATTAAACATAACAAAGCAATATTGAAATTACAGGTGCGAATGCTTAAAAGAGAAACCGGTTAAAGTCCGGTACGGTCCCGCCGCTGTAAGGAAGAGCGAAATCTATTATGTCACTGGGAAACTGGGAAGACGGATATTTGCCACGACGCCAAGTCAGAAGAACTGCCTGTAAGAAACATGTCGTTTGACCTGCGAGAGACGGGGAGAGATGTCGGAAGATTAGTTATAATCTTTGTGATATTTCGCCGTGTTTCAAGGCATTGGTGCATATTGGTAGGGGTACCAAAAGCATCGATAGCTCTGAAAGACGGTTTTGTGTTTCTTTACGCAATGTCAGTTGATGGCGTGACCTTGCGTTAGCGCCAGCCATCGACGTGGTTCAAGGTTGATTTGTTCGCGGAACTGGACACTCCGTGTTGTTTTAAATGCTATTCTGAAGTTCTCTTTGATAGGGAACGCCCTTTCTCCTCTAGGCGGCAGCTGCAGTTGCCGTTCTGCATTTTAGCCATCACTTACTTAGTGATGGTTTCTTTTTTTCCCATATTGCCATCTTTTATTTTTAGAATTATGGAGGCCTATACATGAAAAGCGTTATCCTGTCTGGAATTTCTGCTTGCGATATGCAAGAAGCCTTCTCTAGATATAGAGGAGTTGTAGATACAAAAGTTGGTTATGTCAACTCCGAAATTGAGAACCCTACTATGGAAGAAATCAAGTCTGGGGAAGCTGGAGCAGCCCTAGGCGTTAAAGTGACATATAATCCTAACAAAATAGATATTTGTGACGTTTTATCACTGTATTTCAGCATGCTAAGACCTAGATCTGAAAAGAGCAGGGAAGAACAAGCAAGAGATTTGAATAGAAGCTGTATCTTCTATTTGTCTGGCGAGGATATCATTCAAATAGAATATTATGTCAAATTCATGCAAAACAAAGGCGTTAAGGCAATTGCAACTACTGGCGAAATGGTTGTTAATGACTCTCAAAGAGAGGGCCCGGAGCCACGCTATTTGTATGTAAACTACACTAAAGCATTGAATTTCATGGAACTTCCTGAAGAAGAACAACATTATTTACGTAAACATCCTGAAGCTCCTAGGGAAATTGACCTAGAAGCTCTCGAAAGAGACGGCATTATTGCCAAGAACTAATTTGCTTACATTGGCCCTTTGGCCGTGTATATAAATGAATAATCTTTGGACTAGAGATAGAGGAGTATCTCTGGTTTGAGGTTGTTTGATTTTATTTTTGTAAAGGAGGAAATATCTATGGCCGCTGATCAAGAAATGCAAGAAGTCAATGCCCAACAAGAAAGACAATTGACTGACGCTGAACTTCAAGCGATTTTAGAGGAATCCGGCAAAAAAGCTGAGTTCCCCGCTGTAAGCTTCGATGAATTCGAGCTGCCTGAGTGGGATGAATGGGTAGAAGCATGTAACGCTTTGCTTAAAGGTGCACCCTTTGACAAGATCATGTATACCAAAAACTACGAAGGCATTACCTTTGATCCTATCTACAGACGTGTTGATGTAGATTCTATCCTTCCTACAGATGATTATCCTGGTACAGGCGATTATCTGCGTGGTGCAACCGTAAATGGTTATGTGCATGAACCTTGGGGTGTTGCACAATACTGTGACGAAAGTCTTCCTCTCGACAATAATGAATTGTTGAAAGAAGAAACTGCTAAAGGTACTACTGTTTATAACATTGGCCTTGACTCCGCTACTCGTAATGGCATCGACGCAAAGGATGCTGAAGTAATTGGTGACACTGGTGTTAACATTACTACCGTTGAAGATATGAATGTTCTGCTTTCTGGCTTGGACTTCGAAAAATTCCCTGTAATGATGTATGCTGGTGCATCTGCTAAAAATATGATTGCTTTGGTTGCTGCTGCTCTCAAAGCTCAAGGCAAAGAAATTGCTGGCGTAAGAGGTACTATTGGTGCTGACCCCATTGGCGAACTCCTCCGCAGTGGTAAAGCTAACCTGGCTGAAGCGTTTGATGCAATGGCTGCTTGCTTGAACTTTGTAAAAGCAAATGCTCCTAAGATTCGTCCGATTTTCGTTCGTGGTGATGTTTATACCGATGGCGGTGCTGAAGCTGCTCAAGAAGTTGCTTACAGCTTTGCAACTGCAGTTGAATATATCCGCGAAATGGCTAAAAAAGGCATCGATGCTGCTGAAGTTAACAAGGGCATGACCTTCTGCTTCAACGCTGGTGCTAACTTCTTCATTGAAATTGCAAAACTCCGTGCTGCTCGCGTAGTATGGGCTGCAATCATGGAAGGCTTTGGTGCTGCAGTTGCTGATCGTGCAATTAACGTTCATGGTCGTAGCGCTCGTTTCACCAAAACTGTTATCGATCCGTATGTAAACATGCTCCGTAATACTACTCAAACCTTCTCTGCAGTAGTAGGTGGCGTTGAAACTTACGAAAATCCTCCCTTTGACGAATTGATTCGTAAAGGTGATGTATTCTCCCGTCGTATCGCTCGTAACTTGCACATTATGCTGCAAGAAGAATTCGGTATGATGTGCCCGGTTGACGCAGCTGGTGGTTCTTGGGCAGTTGAAACCCTGACCAAACAAATGGTTGAAAAGATTTGGGCTGAATTCCAAAAAGTTGAAGAAATGGGCGGCATGATCGCAGCTGTTAAAGAAGGCTATCCTCAAAAAGCTGTTAACGACGTTCTCGAACTTCGCTTCAAGAATTTGGAAAAACGTTCTGACCGTGCGGTTGGCGTTAACATGTACCCGAATATGACCGAAGAACCTCTGGAAAAACGCGTAGAAGATCAAGAAGCTTTGAAGAAATCTCGCGTTGCTGCAGTTGAAGCATATGTTGCTGATATCGATGCAGAATTCCTCGCAGGTAAATTGGTTGATGTTAAATCCGTTGAAGGTGCTATTGCAGCATTCGAAAATGGTGCTACCATCGCTCAAGTTGCTGGTGCAGCAGCTGCTGATACTGAAGCAACTATCATCGGCGTTCATCACTGGACCGAACGTTATGAAGCACTTCGCTTCGACACTGAAAAATACATGCAAGAAACTGGCAAGAACATTGAAGTATTCCTCTGCAATATGGGACCGATTCCTCAACATAAAGCTCGTGCCGATTTCTCCACCTCCTTCCTCCAAGTTGGCGAATTCAACGTTCATCTGAACGATGGCTTCCAAGACGGCGAAGATGGTACTCAAATTGAAAAATGCGTTAAAGCATTCTCCGAAGGCGACTACGATGTTGCAGTTATCTGCTCCACCGATAAGACCTATCCGGAAATTGTACCTGAACTGGCTCCGAAGATTAAAGCTCTCATGAAACCTTCCGCAACCCTGTTCCTCGCAGGCGCTGCTCCGAAAGATCTGGAAGCTATCTACAAAGAAGCTGGCGTAGATGACTTCATCAGTGTAAAAGCTAACTGCTTCCAAACCCTGAAGATGTTACAGAAGAAGAAAGGAATGATTGAATAATGGCTATTAATCCCGATTTCACAAAAATCTCCATTCCTGATCATCCTTCTTGCTCTTATGACGAATGGAAGAAAAATCTGGAAGAGAAAATGGGCGAAGGCTATGACGCCCTCTATGATACAACTTTGGAACGTATTCCCAAAGAACCTCTTTATACCAAAGACATTTATGAAAAATGCAATCACTTAGACTTCATGAGTGGTATTCCTCCGTTCCTGCGTGGACCTTACTCCACCATGTACGTTTTCCGTCCTT
>JAKSOJ010000060.1 GCA_024405645.1 Phascolarctobacterium sp.
TATACTCCTCTGAATTCACTGGTTCCGATGAACTTTCCAAAGCTAACGAACTGGCTAACGAATTCGAAAGACTTGAAGGTCGTCGTCCTCGTATCTTCTTGGCTAAGATGGGCCAAGACGGTCATGACCGTGGTCAAAAAGTATTGGCTACTTCCTTCGCAGATATGGGCTGGACCGTTGACGTTGGTCCTCTGTTCCAAACTCCGGAAGAAACTGCTCAAGACGCAGTGGACAACGACGTTGATATGGTTGGTTTCTCCAGCTTGGCTGCAGGTCACAAAACCTTGCTTCCTGCTCTGGTTGAAGAACTCGCAAAACTCGGTCGTGAAGATATCCTCGTTTGCATCGGCGGCGTAATTCCTGCTCAAGACTATGATTATCTCTATGAACATGGCGCAGCAGGCATCTTCGGACCTGGTACCAATATTCCTAAATGCTGCACTCAACTTCTCCAAATGTTAGTTGACCGTGCAAGAGAAAGTGCTGAAGAATAATGAGGTGACGCTATGCCTGAAACCGGTGAAAAAGATATAAGCCCTTCTTGGGTCCCTAAAGAAGCGAATCCAGAATTTGCCTGCTCAGTTATGGGTGGCATTGACAGTGCTGTAAATGCTGTTAGTGAGGCGAAGTATGTTCCCGGTGTTTCCAGCCGCAAATTCCCGAAAAAGAAAAAAACATCTCCCGAACAATTAATCGAAGGTGTAATCAAAGGGGATAGGATGCTGCTCAGCCAGGCGATTACCTTAATTGAAAGCAACGCTCCAAAAGATTTTGATAAAGCTCAAAGAGTATTGCAAGCTCTTCTTCCATATACTGGTAAAGCTTTGCGTATCGGTATTTCCGGTGTTCCTGGTGCTGGTAAAAGTACAACTATCGAAGCCTTTGGTATGATGTTGTGCCAAATGGGTTACAAGGTTGCAGTTCTTGCAGTCGATCCTACCAGCTCCATCACTGGTGGCTCTATTTTGGGCGACAAAACCCGTATGCAAATGCTCTCTCGCGAGCCAAACTGTTTCATTCGTCCATCTCCTGCAAAGGGTACCTTGGGTGGTGTAGCGCGTAAGTCTCGTGAAACCATGCTTCTTTGCGAAGCCTATGGTTGTGATGTAATTCTTGTAGAAACTGTAGGCGTTGGTCAATCCGAAATCACAGTTCGCTCCATGGTTGACTTCTTTATGCTGATTGTATTAACTGGTGCTGGTGACGAACTTCAAGGTATCAAAAAAGGTATCATGGAAGTTGCAGACGCTATCGTAGTTAACAAGGCAGATGGTGACAACTATGCGAAAGCTGTTGTAACCCAAGGTGAATACGAGCGTATGATTGAATTCATTCGTCCTGCTACCGAAGGTTGGAAGACTCATGCTTACCTTGCATCTGCTTATACAAAGAAAGGTTTACCTGAACTTTGGGAAGTAATGAGAGCTTTCGAAAGAGTTACAAAAGAATCCGGTGTATTTAAGCGTCGTCGTCAGGCTCAAGTTCTCTCTTGGGTTCATAGTATGATTGACGAGCATTTACACAATCTCTTTAACGAAGACCCCATGGTTAAAGGTCGTATGCCTGCAGTCATGGAAGCTGTTGTTAATGGCGTTGTTTCGCCCAGTCAAGCTGTTACGGAACTTATTCGTGCGTTTGATATTAACAGGGCTGCTGAAAAGCATCTTCAAGGTTATAAATAAAACCTACATACAAAAAACTCCCAGAACTGCATTAGCAGTTTTGGGAGTTTTGTTTTTGTCTTAATCAATATCGACACGTACCATTCTTTAGTGATGGTTTAGATTTTTTACATTAACAAAGGGAGTGTAGGGAGATTCAAAGCTTCCTGTAAGGGCAATAAGCTCAAGGCTGTTTTTCAAATGCAAACGGCAGTGGATATTATGCATTCTATTAAGATGATGGGATTTTTCAATCTTGTATTGTAAGAGATTGGGAAATGTATCGGCTAAGAAATTCCACAATACGGGAGTTAAGTTTAATGCTGGAACATTTAACTGGTAGTAGCTAATGTCAGTACCTTCGTTGGAAAGCGTGATGATTTGTCCATCATAAATGCCATGAAGAAAAATTTTATAGTCTCCGTATTTATTGTGAAGATAACCACCTATATTCTCAATGTTAAAGTTCTCATCATCAATCTCTATATTAAAGTCTGCACTATCCCATAAAATATGGAAACGATATGCTTTAAGAGCATCACTTAATTCTTTAAGCTGTGCAATATCTAAACTGCTGTCACAATGACATTCTTCGCTATGATTATGAGTAGGACAGCTCCAATATACACTTACGTTCTGGAGGACGATTTCTCTAACTTCATCTGCACACAAGGAACGTAGATATCCTCTAAAGGCTAAGGAATTGGTGATGTTTTTAATATAGAGGACAAAGGCTTTACGTACCAGCCGCCAAATGCGTATGCGGATGCGTAATGTCGGAACATATACTGTGAGATGATCGGTGATTGGTAGCTTGAGACGATAGAAGTAGATATATTCGCTTTCTATATGCGGAAGATCTTGAGCTTCGACCTTTTGTCCATGTAACAGATTAGTTAATAATGTGCTTGACCAGTTGCGGATTTTAACCTCCAAAGCGTCGTTGAAGAAGGCTTTTAAGAAAAAAGCTATAATAGAAGCGACGATTGAAGATACGATTTTAACAACGATTGGAGCTATATAGAAGGCCGCAATAATACTAATAGCCGTTACTATCTCGTGTTTTTCTAGAATATCTAAAATTCTTTGAAGATGCATGGGGATTCCTTTAATGTGATGTACTAACTTTTAATCTAAATATTGTTTTAGTTTCGCTAATCTAGCGAGTGCCTCATCCAAAGTTTCTTTTTGTCTTGCGAAATGTACTCGAATTAGATTGTTGATTGGTTCTTTGAAAAAGCTTGAGCCGGGAACAGCTGCAACACCGATTTCTTTAACCATCCATTCGCAGAATTCCAAATCGGACCAGCCTGCAAATTTTGGTTTATTCATAAAGTCTTGGATGTCAAGCATTACGAAATAGGTAGCTTCAGGAACATTGTGCTTCAAGCCGATTTCATCTAATCCCTTGAGAAAATATTCGCGCTTTTCAGTGTAGGTTTGAAGCAATTCCTTATAGTAATCATCTTCAAATTCTAAACCGCAAACAGCTGCTTCCTGTAAGGGAGAGGCTGCACCAATAGTTAGGAAGTCATGAACCTTTTTGCAGGAGTCAATGATATATTCAGGGCCAATGAGGTAGCCTAAACGCCAGCCTGTTATAGAGTAGGTCTTGGATAAAGAACTACAGGTAATAGTATGCTCATACATGCCAGGCAATGACGCGACGGAAATATGTTTTTTAGGCGCATATACCATGTGCTCATAAACTTCGTCTGTGATTACAAAGGCATCGTATTTTATAGCTAAAGCACCAATTGCTTCGAGCTCCTTTTTAGAGAAAACCTTGCCGCAGGGATTGGAAGGATTACAAATGATAATTGCTTTGGCACCTTGCTTAAAGCCTGCTTCGATAAGGTTAATGTCGAAATTATAGTTGGGTGGAACTAAGGGAATATAGATCGGTTCAGCCCCAGAGAGAATGGCGTCTGCCGTGTAGTTTTCGTAAAATGGGGAGAAAACCATTACCTTGTCGCCAGGGTCACAAACTGTCATCATGGCACACATCATGGCTTCAGTTCCGCCACAGGTTACTAGAACCTCCTTGTCTGGGTCAATACCTCTGTTTATTGTTTTACTAGCCTTCTTGGCTAATGCAGCTCTAAAGTTTGGTGCACCAAATGTAACTGCGTATTGATGCGGTCCTGAATAAACTACGTCTGCTAAGCGGTCTAGTAGCGCTTTGGGAGGTGGAAAATCTGGAAATCCTTGGGACAGATTGATTGCACCATATTCATTGCTTATTCTTGTCATTCTACGAATTACAGAATCAGTAAATGTTCCAACTCTTTCACTTAAAAATGGCATGGGAAAACTCCTTTGAATATATATGGAAATAACGTATTTTAAACGCACAAAATCTCAATTATAATCATACTATGAAAATAAATTTAATGCAAAAAAAAATATGCCAAATTTGTTAAAAAACTAACACTTTTTCTTGTAATATGAAATTCAATTTGTTAAAATATCGATAAGTATTTTTAAAATCAAAATGCGGCTTAAATTGGAGGAAGAAATATGAACGTTTTGGAAGAGCGCATCTTAAAGGATGGCGTTGTTAAAGAAGGAAATGTTTTAAAAGTAGATAGTTTTCTGAACCACCAATGTGACGTTGAATTGTTCGATGCCATGGCGAAGGAATGGGCTAAACGTTTTGCTGGTAAGCAAATCAACAAAATTTTAACCATAGAAGCATCCGGTATTGGTATGGCTTGCATTGCTGCCAAACAATTCCATTGCTCTGTGGTATTTGCCAAAAAGTATAAGAGCATCAACATCGATGGCGATATGTACATTTCTCAAGTTGAATCTTTTACCCATAAAGAAACTAATCAAGTTATTGTTTCCAAAAAGTTCTTGAACGAAGATGATCGCGTTCTCATTATAGATGACTTTTTAGCTAATGGTGCTGCTCTGCAAGGCTTGATTTCCATCGTTAACCAAGCTGGTGGTAGAGTTGAAGGCATTGGCATTGCCATTGAAAAAGGCTTCCAACCTGGCGGCAAGTTTATCCGCAATCTTGGCTATCAATTAGAGTCTTTGGCAATTGTGGATGACATGGATTGGAAAACCGGAACCATTACTCTGCGTAAACAAGATTAAACAAATAGAGGGATAGAAAATGAATAATGCATCTAGTAGAAATGACGCTATTTATCAATTAGATGGCAAGGTGCCAGTTGGCAAAGCAGTCCCTTTTGGTTTACAGCATATCTTGGCCATGTTCGTAGGTAATATTGCTCCAATCATTATCGTAGCGGGCGCTTGTAAGTTGGATAAAACACAAACAGCAATGCTCATTCAAAGTGCAATGGTTGTTGCAGGCTTGGGAACCTTGATTCAATTATATCCAATTTGGCGAATTGGTTCAGGGCTTCCTATTGTAATGGGTATTAGTTTCACTTTCGTTTCTATTGCTTGTTTTATTGGTGCAACCTATGGATATAGTGCTTTGGTTGGTGCTGTTCTTATAGGCGGTCTAATAGAAGGCGTTTTAGGTCTTTGTGCAAAATATTGGTTAAAGATAATCACTCCTATTATTTCAGCTTGTGTTGTAACAGCAATTGGTTTCTCTCTCCTGGGAGTAGGTGCTGCTTCTTTTGGCGGAGGCTTTGGTGCACCCAACTTCGGCTCATCAACTAACTGGATTCTTGGTACTATTACACTGTTGACCTGTATAATCTTCAACATTTTGGCAAAAGGTTTCTATAAACAGCTTTCCGTTTTAGCTGCATTGATCGTAGGCTATATAGCAGCTGCAGTAATGGGTGTGGTTGATTTCTCTAGCTTAAAGAATGTACCACTTGTTGCGTTGCCAACCTTGATGCCCTTCGTACCTGAATTCAATCCTAGTGCAATTATTGCCATGACTTTGATTTTCTTGGTATCTGCTACTGAAACCGTAGGTGATACATCTGCTGTTGCAGCATCTGGTTTAAATCGCGATGTAACCGAAAAAGAAACTTCTGGTTCCATTGCAGTTGATGGCTTTGTTTCTGCACTTTCTTCTATTTTTGGTTGCATGCCGATTACTTCCTTCAGCCAAAATGTTGGTCTAGTTGCAATGACACATGTAGTTAATCGTTTTGCTATTGCAACTGGTGCAATGATTATGGTTGCTGCTGGTATCTTCCCAATCTTTGGTGCTTTATTGGCAACTCTTCCTGAACCTGTATTGGGTGGTTGCACGATTATGATGTTTGGCTCCATCGTAATTTCTGGCTTCCAAATGATGAGCAAATGTGGATATACTCAACGTAATATGACCATCTCTGCTCTGAGCTTAGCAATTGGCCTTGGCTTTACATCTATGCCCAAGATTTTCGATATTTTCCCGCAATTGGTAAAAAATGTTTTTGCGGAAAATTGTGTGGCTGTAGTATTTTTGATTGCCGTTATCTTAAACATAATTTTACCGGACAATATGGAAGTGTTTGAGCCCGAACAAGAAGAGCATAAATAAGAAATATACATAAATTAAAAATTCTCTGGCGGAAAATCTGTCAGAGAATTTTTGTTTTTATTATTCAATTTCAGGGAAGGGGATAACCGGCTTAACTTCTTTGTTATGCTCGCCAAGTTTTTTCTCCATCCAAACTAGGTCATACCATTGGTCGAATTTGAATCCGATGTCATGGAACTGGCAGCAAAGCTTATAACCAACTTTTTCGTGGAAAGCAACACTTGCATTGGTAAGATGAGTGCTATCAGGTTTTGCATAGGCAATACAAGCGTTAACGCTTAGAATATTTTGCTTAACTAGATATTCTTCCAACTTGGTGTATAATGCTCTTCCGTAGCCATGTCCTTTGGAATCCATACGCAAGTAAATGGAAGCCTCTGTTGCCCAGGCAAAAGCAGCTCTAGGATGGAATTGAGAAGCATATGCATAGCCAAGAATCTCTTTTTCTTCGTTTTCGAGAACAAGATAAGGATATTTCTTGAGAGTGTTTTCAACACGTCCACGAAATTCCTCAAGGGTTGGTACGTCATATTCAAAGGTAATGGCAGTTTCTAAAATATATGGAGCGTAGATGTCAAGGATAGCTTGAGCATCAGCAGGTGTTGCAATACGAATAGTATAACTCATTTTACTCCACATCCAATCCAAACATAGTTTTCATAATATATTTGCCAGTTTTTGTACGGAAAATCTTCTCATAAACGTTAATAATAGCTTTTTGACGTTCTTTGTCTTCGTGCATATTAACAAGAAAATCTGCTTCTACGAGGATTTGATAGTCTAAACCATCAATGTTGGTATAAGTGTGATGATGACCAACGAGATAACCAACACGTTTAGCAACGGCTTCACTATAGCCTGCTTCTAAGCACATTGCTTCTGCGATGGGCCAACCTTCTTTTTCTTGGTAAGGGCCAATATGAGTGCCATATTTTTGATCAGCAATCTTGATGCCAACATCATGAACGAGGGTTACTGCGCGGA
>JAKSOJ010000061.1 GCA_024405645.1 Phascolarctobacterium sp.
GCTGGTCTGAATTTTTCCCTGTACAAGACGAAATATTACATATTAATGAAGATACTGTTCTTTTCACTTCCGGAACACTATCATTTACTGGTAATTTGAATCTTTATATGGGTTTGTTTGCTTTGGGAGCGTCTGTTATTGCTGTCAGAGAATTCCATCCTAAGACTTGGGTACAGGAAATTGTCAAGTATAGTGCGAATTACATCTACCTAATCCCTGCCAAAATGCGTTCCTTAGTAAAGGCTGTGAAAGAGCCTATTCCTTGCATTCAATATTTGGTAACTGGTTCTCAAAGTTTCGGCAAGGCTGATTGTGAAATTACCAAAAAGGCTTTTCCGAATATTAAAATTTGTCTTTACTACGGTGCAAGTGAAACAAACTATATGACTTATGTTTGGGATTATGAGATGGGGGACGATGTACGCTTAATTGGTAAAGCTTTCCCCAAAATGGATTTGCGTCTTATCGATGGTGTTTTCTATACTAATAATACTTATGGAGTAATGGGTATTCCTAATCCATACTGCACTAATGATGAAGGCTTCCAGGACGAGGAAGGTAATTTCTATTTCCTTGGTCGAGTAGATGATCGACTTAATGTTAATGGAAGAAAGTGTTCTGGCTATAAAATTACTGAAGCCATGAAGCAAGTCTTCGGCCTTGACTCATACGCATGTGTTGAAAAAGAAGAGAATCGTGAGTCTATTGTAGTCTATTATGAAGGTGCAGTATTATCAGATTCTGTAACTGAGCTGCGAAAACTTCTGAAAGTCAAATTAGAGGAGTTTGAGCTTCCTAAAAAGTTTATTCATGTTGAAGCTTTGCCTAGAACTGCTAATGGAAAAATCAAGAAAGTTAGGTGATTGAAATGATAACTTTTAGAGATAGAGTACGTTTTGGTGAAACAGATACTATGGGCGTTGTTCATCACGTAAAATATTTTCACTGGTACGAGATGGGGCGCGTGAAATATTTAACGCAGGCAGGCTTTGATGTGGATTGGATGCTGCACAATAATATTCATTTCCCCATTGTAGACTTGAAGATGAGTTATAAAGCGTCTTGCAAATATGATGATGAATACGAGGTTCAAGTAGGGATTACTGATTTAAATCGTGCTCGTATGGATTTTATTTGTAAGATTTATCGTGTCGCTGATGGTGTGTTGGTTGCAGAGGGTTCCTCTCGTAATTTGTTTACGGATGCTACTGGCAAGGTAACTCGTTTAGAAGCAAAGTGGTACGATCCATTAGAAAAAATGTATAAAGAGCATAAAGAAAAAGCAGGCTGGTAAAAGCCTGCTTTTGTGTTTGAATTTGGTACGCCCACGCAGAATCGAACTGCGACTTATAGCTCCGGAGGCTATCGTAATATCCATTTTACTATGGGCGCGTATAAAAATATTGAATTACAATTTGTGTCCTAAACGACGAAATAAATTATAACATAAAAGTTTGAGTGTTTCTATATAATTAAATTTATATACCTAACTTTGCAAAATATGGTATAATGTGATGTTGAATTATTAAGTATATTATTTCTGGTTTTAGAGGAGAAAAATATGATTACAATTCGAGGTAGGGTTCGTTTTAACGAAACTGATACCATGGGTGTAGTATATCATCCTAATTATTTGCATTGGTTTGAAATGGCTCGCGTGGAATATCTGCGTGCTTGTGGGGTTTCCCTTAATGATTTAATGGATGAAGGTATTCTGTTCCCCATAGCTGATGTGCAAATGCATTATATGAACTCTTGTAAATTCGATGACGAATATGAAGTGCAGGTCATTATGTCTGCTTTTAATAAAGCCAAGATGGATTTTGCTTGCAAGATTTATCGTGTTAGAGATGGTGCTTTGGCAGTGGAAGGAACCTGTCGCAATGTGTTCACTGATAAAAATGGTCGCGTAATTCGTTTGACTCCTCAATGGTTTGAGAAAATTAATAAAGTGTATAAGGAAGAAAAGGTAGAATAATATGGATAAATTTGAAATCGTTCCTGTGCCTACAAGAATTTTAACACATCACGATGATATTTGTGATGCGATTAATGAATACGGCAAAGATAAAATTGGTCCCAACGATGTTGTGTGTGTTGCAGAATCCGTTGTAGCCATTACTCAAGGACGCGCAATGCGTTGTGAAGAGTTCAAACCTAGTTTCGCAGCGAAGGTACTCAGCCAACTTTTCCCTTCCAAGGGTAGTATCGCAAGCTGGTACAGCATGCAAGCTCTTATTGATGCAGAAGGAACTGCTCGCGTAGTTTGGGCGGTAATCGTTGGCTTCGCTGCTAAATGCGTAGGTGTAAGCGGTACCTTCTATCGTATGGCTGGTGAACAAGCTCGTCTCATCGACGATATTACTGGCACCATGCCTCCGTATGACAAGCACATCGTATATGGTCCTTCTAATCCTACCAAGGTTTCTGAAGATATTACCAAGGCTTGTGGATGCTTTGGCGCCGCTGTAGCCGATGTAAACGATTTAAAGCGTAGTGCTGTATTAGGCGTTTCTAAAGGCGTTGACGCTGATGAAGTAGCTCAAATTTTAATTGATAATCCCTTTGGTAATGGTAGTGAAAAAACTCCTATCTGCATTATCAAAAATTATAGAAAGGCTTAAGGAGGTAGGAAAATGTTGTGTTTAGCTCTTGAAATACTCGTTGGCCTGTTTATCTTGGGCGTTCTTGCAGTTGCAATTTTTATTTCTATGCGTGGCGATTGCGAAATGATTTTTGATGCCAAGAAAAGGGGAGAATTGGTTGTTGATTCTGTAAGTGAGGATCGTTTAGATTTCTCTTGCTTGTTGCCTGTATCTAATCCTGGCAAAGAAGAGGGTACTATTATTGATACCTACATGCGCATTTATCTTCCTGATGAACAATATGATGATTTGCTGTTACGTGGTAAAGTAAATTTTGAAGGAAGACTTCGCGAGGACGATTATTTTGAATGCTTGCTCTTCCCAGAAGGCTGGAAGAAAAATTTAGTACTTCGCTTTGAAGCATACCCGAGACATGGCAAAACTTTAAAAGAAGCACTTGGTAATGTACCAGATGTAGAAGTTGCATTTTATGCAGATTGTCGCGGTCGTAAAGATCTTTTTACAAAAAAAGTTTTCTTTACACTTACTTCCGAAGAATTACGCGCACTAGTTAAATGATTTTTTGTTCATGCCGTTTATTTATATTGTAATATTACGAAGTCAAAACAACGCAGAACCTGTTTTATGAGTCTGCGTTGTTTGTTTTTTATAGCAAAATTTTGTGAAGAAATATTATTTTTTATCAATATTTGGTAGAAATAGGGCTTTTTCTACACAAAATACTGTAAACAAAATTTGTAAACTATGTAACGAAATAAAAATTTTCTGTAACATTAAAAATGTATACAAAATAATTTCTAGAAAATTTAACGAAATTTTAAGCAATTTCAGAGGCGTATAATGAGAACTAATCTATGCAAAAAATCAGCCTATGAAACACTAGGCTCCGTGGAAAGAAAAATGCGTATTATTAAGCCTTTTGAGGCACGAAAAAAATATAAAATTTTTGCAGAAAAGTGTTGACACGTTGATGTGGTATTGGTATAATAGACGAGTATTGTGGCAGAACTATGCCCTAACTATGTCCTAACTATGCTCTTCTACTTGGAGGTTGAACATGGAGCTTGATGCTTTGAAAAACGCCGCACAGAAAGCTGTAGGGGTTAAACAGACTGAAAAAGCTGTTGCAAAGCAAGCTGTTAAACTGGTGTTCATCGGGAACGATGCTGATGAGCATGTAGTCGAAAGGCTCCGTGAACTCTGCGAGGCAAACAATATTGCCCCGATAACCGAATGGAATATGCTGGAACTTGGAAGAGCGTGCGGAATTCACGTTAAGGCAGCTGCTTGCGCAGTACTTTAATTCGATAAGGGCTTGGCAATAGTCAAGTTTTTATAATCACTAAATCTAATTGTTTGGAAAGGAGGCTGACGATATGCCTACAATTAACCAATTGATTCGCAAAGGCAGAGAAGTTTTGAAATCCAAATCTACTGCTCCGGCATTGAAAGAATGCCCGCAAAAACGTGGCGTTTGCACTCGTGTTTACACCACTACTCCGAAAAAACCTAACTCTGCACTGCGTAAAGTTGCTCGTGTTCGTTTAACCAACGGCATCGAGGTTACCGCATATATCCCCGGCATCGGTCACAATCTTCAAGAACACAGCGTTGTTCTGATCAGAGGCGGAAGAGTTAAGGACCTTCCTGGTGTGCGTTACCACATCATTCGTGGTGCTCTTGATACTGCAGGCGTTGCAAACCGCATGCAATCTCGCTCTAAATACGGTGCGAAGAAAGCTAAAGCTAAGAAGAAATAATATCAAGAACACACAAATGATAAACGTAAGGAGGGAATCACATGCCTAGAAAAGGCCCTGTAACTAAAAGAGACGTACTGCCGGATCCGGTGTATGGCTCCAAATTATTGACTAGATTTATTAACAAAATTATGCTGGACGGCAAAAAAGGCGTTGCAGAACGCATTGTATATGATGCTTTCGATCTGGTTCGTGCAAAAACCGGTAAAGATCCTTTGGAAGTATTTGATGCAGCTATGCAAAACGTTATGCCGTTGCTGGAAGTTCGCGCTCGCCGCATCGGTGGTGCTAACTACCAAGTTCCTGTAGAAGTTCGCGCTGACCGTAAAACCACCCTCGGTATCCGTTGGCTGGTAAACTACTCTCGTCTGCGTGGCGAACGCACCATGTGCGAACGCGTTGCAGCTGAAATCCTGGATGCTTCCAATGGCACCGGCGCTAGCGTAAAGAAACGTGAAGATACCCACAAGATGGCAGAAGCAAACAAGGCTTTTGCACATTACCGTTGGTAATCGCCTGTTAAAGACGATTTAGGAGGAAATAACAGTGGGCAGAGAGATAGCACTCGAAAGAACAAGAAATATCGGCATCATGGCTCACATCGATGCTGGTAAAACTACCACTACCGAACGTATTCTGTTCTACACCGGTAAAGTTCATAAAATCGGCGAAACTCACGAAGGCGCTGCTACCATGGACTGGATGGTTCAAGAGCAAGAACGTGGTATTACCATTACTTCCGCAGCAACTACCTGTTACTGGGAAGGCTCTGAAAAACAATATCCTAGACATCGTATCAACATCATCGACACCCCGGGCCACGTTGACTTCACTGTAGAAGTTGAACGTTCCCTCCGTGTACTCGACGGCTCTGTAGCAGTTTTCTGCGCTAAGGGCGGTGTAGAACCCCAATCTGAAACCGTATGGCGTCAAGCTGATAAATACAGCGTACCCCGTATGGCTTATGTAAACAAAATGGACATCACCGGCGCTGACTTCTATCGTGTAGTTCGCATGATGAAAGAACGTCTGCATGCAAATGCAGTGCCCATTCAATTACCTATCGGCTTCGAAGATAGCTTCGAAGGCATGGTAGACCTGATCAAAATGAAAGCTATCACTTACAATGATAAACTTGGTAAAGACGAAGTTTACATTGATATCCCGGCTGACATGATGGATCAAGCTGAAGAATACCGCATGGCTCTCATCGAAGCAGTTGCTGAATCCGATGATGAACTCATGATGAAATATCTCGAAGGTGAAGAATTCACCGAAGAAGAAATCATCGCTGGTATCCGCAAACAAACTATTGCTTGCAAAATGACTCCGGTATGCTGCGGTTCTTCCTATAAAAATAAAGGCGTACAACCTTTACTTGACGCAGTTGTACAATTTATGCCTGCTCCGACCGATATCCCGGCAATCAAAGGTGTTAACCCTGAAACCGGCGAAGAAGACGAAAGACCGGCTGGCGATGACCAACCGTTCTCCGCACTGGCATTCAAAATTATGACTGACCCCTTCGTTGGTAAGCTCGCATTCTTCCGTGTATACTCTGGTACTCTTACCGCTGGCTCTTATGTATTCAACTCCACTAAGGGCAAACGTGAACGTATCGGCCGTATCCTCCAAATGCATGCTAACCACCGTGAAGAAATCGAACAAGTTTACTCTGGCGATATCGCTGCTGCAGTAGGCTTGAAAGATACCACTACTGGTGATACTCTCTGCGACGAAAAAGCAGAAATCATTCTGGAATCCATGGTATTCCCTGATCCTGTAATTTCCGTAGCAGTTGAACCTAAGACCAAAGCTGACCAAGAAAAAATGGGCATCGCTCTGGCAAAACTCGCTGAAGAAGATCCTACCTTCCGCGTACACACTGATCCTGAAACTTCCCAAACCATTATTTCCGGTATGGGCGAGCTTCATCTGGACATCATCGTTGACCGTCTGCTCCGCGAATTCAAAGTAGGCTGCACTGTTGGTAACCCGCAAGTTGCTTATCGCGAAACCATTCGTAAAGCAGTTAAATCCGAAGGTAAATTCGTTCGTCAATCCGGTGGTAAAGGCCAATATGGTCACTGCTGGTTGGAAATTGTTCCTCAAGAACCTGGCCAAGGCTTCAAGTTCGAAAACAAAATCGTTGGTGGTGCTATTCCTAAAGAATACATCGCTCCGATTGAAGCTGGTGTTAAAGAAGCAATGGAAAACGGTGTTGTAGCTGGTTATCCTATGGTTGACATCGCAGTAACCGTATATGACGGTTCCTACCATGAAGTCGACTCTTCTGAAATGGCCTTCAAGATTGCTGGCTCCATGGGTTTCAAGTCCGGTGCTGAAAAAGCTCAACCGGTTATCCTTGAACCTTACATGAAGGTAGAAATCACCGTTCCTGAAGAATACATGGGCGATGTAATCGGCGACGTAAACTCTCGTCGTGGTCGCATCGAAGGTATGGAAGCTGCAAATGGTGCACAAATCATCAGAGCTTTCGTTCCTCTGGCTGAAATGTTCGGTTATGCAACCGACCTTCGCAGCAAGACCCAAGGTCGTGGCAACTACTCTATGGAAGTTGACCACTACGAAGATGTTCCTAGAAACATTGCAGAAGCAATTGTTGCAAAAAATAAAGGCACTAACTAATATTGCCTGATTCAACTAAATTTAAGGAGGAAATTTCACAATGGCAAAAGCTAAATATGAAAGAACAAAACCCCATCTG
>JAKSOJ010000062.1 GCA_024405645.1 Phascolarctobacterium sp.
TATTTTTGATCAGCAATCTTGATGCCAACATCATGAACGAGGGTTACTGCGCGGATTATTTCCATCAATTCTGCATCAACATTTTCAAGCTCAGCGATTTTAATTGCAAAACCATATACCTTCATAAAGTGTTGAATGCGATGAGAATTTCCTGCATCGTGAGCAACCATTAAATTAAAAAGCTTTAGTTCTTTATCCATTGTTTAATAAACCTTTCAAGCTGCAATTGTAATTTTTAACAAGCCAATTGTAACACTTTTTAGGGATAAAAACAAACAATATTAATGTGTTTTAATGTTTGGGGAAATACTTTATAATATAAGCAGAAAATATGCTGTGACGCGAGGTAATTGCGATGTACAAATATCTATTATGGGACATTGACGGAACAATTTTAGATTTTATTGCTTCTGAAGCTATTGCAATCCGCAATCTGTTTCAAAAGTATAATCTGGGTGTTTGTACCGATGAAATGCTTTCCGATTATTCTTCTATTAACGAAAAATATTGGCAAATTTTAGAGCGGGGAGAAATGACGAAACCGCAAATTCTTGTAGGTCGCTTTAGAGAATTTTTTGCTAAATATAACTTGGATGTCAGTGTTGCTCCTGCTTTTAACGAGGACTATCAAGTGGAGCTGGGTTATTGTCCGGTATTTATGGAGCATGCACAAGAAGTGTTGGCTGCTTGCAAAGGTAAATATAGACTCATTGGCGTTACTAATGGCACCAAGATTGCTCAGGTGGGAAAATTAAAAACATCTGGGTTGGACAAGGTTTTAGATGCTGTATATATCTCAGAAGATGTAGGAGTGGAAAAGCCAAACGTTGAATATTTTGAGTACGTTTTTGCTCACGAAAAGATTACAAGTAAGGAAGAAGCCATCATCATAGGGGATTCTTTAACCAGTGATATGCAGGGAGGAGTAAATTATGGTATTGCTACCTGTTGGTTTAATCCTCGACATAAAAAGAACGCACAGGCTGTCAAATTCACCTATGAAGTGGACGATTTGCTGAAAGTTTTGGAATTGTTATAAATGTAGTAATTATATGAATTTTGAGGAAAAATAAATTTAATGTTTTAGATGAAAATAATATGATTTCTTGCTGATATTCTATTGAATTGAGTATTAGATTATTATATAATAACGTGGTGTATGGTTTATTAGGTGAGTTGTTATTTTAATATAACAGGAATTTATAATAGGAGGTACTTTATGGCTCTTAAGGTAGTTACTAATCGTTGCAAGGGTTGTGGCATTTGTGCTTATTTCTGCCCTAAAAAAGTGCTAAAAGTTAATGAAATCGGCAAAGTTGAAATTATTGCTGAAGAGAATTGCATTAAATGTGGTCAATGCGAAATGCGTTGCCCCGATTATGCTATTTTAATGGATAAATAAAAGAAGGAGTGTAACCCATGTCAAGAATCCTTTTGTTACAAGGTAACCAAGCGGTTGTTGAGGGTGCTATTGCAGCTGGTGTTAAATTCTACGGCGGCTATCCTATCACCCCTTCCACCGAAATCGCTGAGCAATTAGCTCTGCGTCTGCCCCAAGTTGGTGGCAAATTTATGCAAACTGAAGATGAAATCGCAGGTTTGGGCACTGTAATTGGTGCTTCCTTAGCTGGTAAAAAGGCTATGACTGCAACCTCCGGCCCTGGCTTCTCTTTAAAACAAGAAATGCTTGGTTTGGCTTGCTCTGCAGAAATTCCCTGCGTTATTGTTAACGTACAACGTGTGGGTCCGGCTACTGGTCAACCGACCAGCCCTGCTCAAGGCGAAGTAATGCAAGCTCGTTGGGGTACCCACGGTGACCACTGGCTTATCACCATTTCTCCGTCCAGCGTTCCCGAATGCTTCGAACTGACTCTGCGTGCAGTTGCTCTGTCCGAAAAATATCGTTGCCCGGTAATCCTTTTGATGGACGAAGTAATCGGCCATATGCGCGAAAAAATCGAACTTCCTGACAACTACGATGAAATTCCGCAAGCAGAACGTAAGGTTCCTACTTGCGCAGTAGAAGATTTCCTGGCTTATGGCTGCGAAGAAGGCTCCAAGGTTCCTGCAATGGCTCCCTTCGGAACTGGCTATCGTTGGCACATGACTGGTCTTGTTCATGACGAAACTGGTTTCCCGAAAGGCACTGGTGCTGCAACCGTAGCTGCTCAAGACAGACTTCGTACCAAAATTGATGATAACTTAGAAGATATCGTTCAAGTAGAAAATTATCGCATGGAAGATGCTGAATTTGCTGTTGTTGCTTATGGTGGTGCAGCCCGTACTGCTTATGAAGCAATTGACATGGCACGTGCTGAAGGCCTCAAGGTTGGTTTTGTACGTCCTATCACCATTTGGCCTTTCGCTGAAAAACAAATCAAACAATTGACCGAAAAGGTTAAAGGCATTCTTGTTCATGAACTTAACTGTGGTCAATATGTAATTGAAGTTGAACGTGCGGCTGCTGGTAAAGTACCTGTAACTCTTTATGGTAAGTATGATAATGAATCTGCTACTCCGGAAGAGCTGCTGGCAGAAATCAAAAAAGCAATGGCATAATAGGAGGATTTTCTGATGAGCGAAATGGAAAACTTAATTGAGAAATATTTCCGTCCGGGTCGTCTGCCTCACATTTGGTGCCCCGGCTGTGGCAATGGCGTTATCACTGGCGCTATTGTAAAAGCAATTGATAAACAAGGTCTTGCAAAAGACGATGTTGCTTTAATCTCCGGTATCGGCTGCAGCTCTCGTAGCTCTGGCTATCTGGATTTCAATACTGCAAATACTTTGCATGGTCGTGCTCTGACCATCGCAACTGGTGTTAAAATGGCTAATCCGGCGCTGAACGTAATCGTTTGCTCCGGCGATGGTGACTGCACTGCAATTGGTGGTAACCATTTGATTCATGCTTGCCGTCGTAACATCAATATGACTCTTGTTGTTTATAATAACAGCATTTATGGTATGACTGGTGGTCAATATTCTCCTATGACCCCGACCGGTTCCAAAGCTACCACTGCTCCTTATAGCACTATTGAACCTAGCTTCAATCTGTTAGAACTTGCTAAAGCTGCAGGTGCAACCTTTGTTGCTCGTGCTACCACTTACCATGTTCCTGTTCTGGTAGATTGCATTGCAAAAGGTATTGCTCACAACGGCTTCTCCATTATCGAAGCTGTATCTGCTTGCCCCATTTCCTTCGGTCGCCAAAATAAAATGGGTGGTCCTGCTGAAATGATGGCTTGGCAAAGAGACCATGGTGTAATGGTTGCTGCTTGGAACAAAATGGACGAAGCAAAACTCGCAGAAGCTAAAGCTGCAGGCAAATTCCCCATTGGTGTACTTTATGAAACCAACGATGTTCCTGAATACACCGCGCAATACGATGAAATCATTAAACGTGCACAGGGGGGTAAATAATCATGAGACAAAGCTTTCGTTTTTCCGGTACTGGCGGTCAAGGCTTAATCACCGCTGGCATTATCTTAGCTGAAGCTGCTCTCCTGGACGACAAGTTGGCAGTACAATCCCAATCCTACGGTCCTGAAGCTCGTGGTGGTTCTTCCAAAGCAGAAGCAATCATCTCCGACCAACCTATCTACTTCAGCCGTGTAACCTGTCCTGACCTTCTGCTTGTAATGAGCCAAGAAGCTGCTAATAAATACACTGTAGATACCAAAGAAAATACTGTTGTTGTAACCGACACTCTCTTCGTTAATGAAGTTCCTGGTGTATATGGCAAACGTGTTGATCTGCCCATTACCCACACTGCAAACGAAGTATGCGGTAAAGCACTCTTCGCTAATATCGTTGCACTTGGTGCAGTAGTTGGTTTGACCGGTTGCGTATCTCAAGAAGCAATCACTCAAGCAGTTCTCAATCGCGTTCCTAAAGGAACCGAAGAAAAGAACAAAGCAGCATTACAAGCTGGTTTTGATCTGGTAAAATAATTTATACAGCAAATAAAAAATCGGGCTCCGAATTCGGAGTCCGATTTGTGTTTTATAGGCTCTAATTAGATTACTTCAACCAATTCAATTTTGAAGTTGAGCTCTTTGCCTGCCATTGCATGGTTAGCGTCAAAAGTGATATTAACATCGTCTTTTGCGGTAACGGTTACAGGAACAGGTTGACCATAGGAATTGGTCAGGGTAACCTTTTGATTAACGATAAGAATTTCGGAACCAGGAAGCTTTTCCATGGGAATAGTGAAGATAAGGGAAGGATCTGCTTCGCCATATGCTTCTGCAGGGGAGAGATGAATGTTTTTGATTTCGCCAACTTCCATGTCAGCAACAGCTGCATCGAAGCCTGCAATCATCATGCCTGCGCCGCATTCGAATTCTAACGGTTCGCCTCTGTCATAAGAGGAGTCAAATTGGGTGCCATCGTTGAAAGTTCCTTGATAGTGGCAACGTAAAGTTTTGCCAACGTTTTTACCAGTAATTGCCATAGTTTTAAAATCTCCTTATATAATTTTATTATGAATAATTTGTTTTAGACCTTGCCTTCGTCCATAATGCCGAATTTCTTTTTCCAATAACGGCTGTAGATTGCGGCTAGTGGATTGTGTCCCAAAAGACGATCTTTAACAACCAATGTGGTTACAGGACCCTTGCAGTTGGCATTGAAAATTGTGTCATGGCCTACGCAGAGACCACAGCTGATAAAGAGCTCAGTGCCAACATCGTTTAAGAATTTAGCTTGGAATTTAGGATTGCACATTGCTTCGTGCTCAGCTTCGGGTTTAACTTGTTTTAAACCAAGTTCTTTCTTGGGCTCGGAACAATTTTTGCAGCATACGCTGTAAAATTCAAAGCCTTCTTTTTCGAAATATTTGGCAATAAAACGAGCCTCTTCAGAGAGACCAATGCAGAAAGCCATACCAAGCTTTTTATAACCCATGGCACGAGCAAATTCAGCAGTTTCTTGGAGACGGCAAATATTACTATAGAAGGTGCCTTCAACATAGGCAGCAGCTTCCATAATTTTCTTTTCTTCTTCCGTATAAGCAGCAATAACTTCTTCATGAGGAGTTCCTGTGCAGTTAACACCCTTGGTATAACAAGCATGTGTAGGACAGGTTGCACATTTACATTTCATCATAATGTTTTCTCCTTTCATAATATTTGAATTTTGCATAATCATTCTAACATCTTATTCTACTTTAAGATGTATCTATTTTCAAGTAAATATTTTCTCCAAGCTAAATCATAATGCTTTATTTATTGACAAAAAAGGTTATAATTGCTAATATTAAATGGTATGTAATTACTCGAAAAATAGTCGAATTTACTATATTATATGGACTGTTTGGCTGGATGATATTAGCTTTATCTAGCTTGCTTATATAGGAGGTTATTATGGGAATTTACGAAGAGCTGCAAGCCAGAGGCTTGATTGCACAAGTAACTGACGAAGAAGAAATTAGAGAGCTTATTAACAACGGTGGAGCAAGATTCTACATTGGTTTTGACCCCACTGCTGATTCTTTACATGTTGGCCATTTCATGGCTCTTTGCTTGATGAAAAGACTGCAATTAGCAGGCAATAAACCCATCGTTCTTTTAGGTGGTGGCACTGGTTTTATCGGCGACCCCTCTGGCAGAACCGATATGCGTGCTATGATGAACGCAGAAACCATTCAACACAACTGCGATTGCTTTTTGAAACAAATCGGTAAATTTATCGAATTTGGCGAAGATAAAGCAATCGTTGTTAACAATGCAGATTGGCTGTTGGATTTGAAATATGTAGATTTGCTGCGCGAAGTAGGCGCATGCTTCTCTGTAAACAACATGCTGAGAGCAGAATGCTACAAACAAAGAATGGAAAGAGGCCTTAGCTTCTTCGAATTCAACTATATGATTATGCAATCCTACGATTTCTATCATCTGCATCAACATTATGGCTGCAATATGCAATTTGGCGGCGATGACCAATGGAGCAACATGCTTGGTGGTACCGAATTGATTCGTAAGAAAACTGGCCATGATGCATATGCAATGACCATTACCTTGCTCTTGAACAGCGAAGGTAAAAAGATGGGCAAAACCGCAAAGGGTGCTGTTTGGCTGAATCCTGAAAAAACCACTCCGTATGAATTCTATCAATACTGGCGTAATGTTGACGATGCCGATGTTATGAAGTGCTTCCGTCTCTTAACTTTCGTTTCCCTTGATAAGATTGCAGAAATGGAAAACTGGGATGGCTCTCGTATCAACGAAAAGAAAGAAATCCTTGCTTACGAATTGACCACTATGATTCATGGTGAAGACGAAGCTAAGAAAGCACAAGAAACTGCAAGAGCATTGTTCAGTGGTGCAGGCAATGACGAAAACATGCCTACTACTACCATTACCGAGGATCAACTCGTTGACGGTGCAATCGACATCATTTCCATCATGGTTGCTGCTGGCCTGACCAAGGGTCGTGGCGAAGCTAGAAGACTCATCGAACAAGGTGGCGTAAGTGTTGACGACGTTAAGGTTACCGACATTTACCAAAAATTCACCAAAGAACAATTGAGCGCTAGCATCAAAATTAAAAAGGGCAAAAAAGTATTCCACAAAGTAAATATGTAATTTTTCAATCGCCTGCTGAGCTAATCGGCAGGCGATTTTGCTTATTTATGATATAATAAAGGAAAATATGAACGTCTTGTGGAGGAAGGATTTAATGGATAAAGAAATAGTTGTAATTGGCACTGTGTATGTAGATATTAAGGGTTATCCCATTAGCAATTATGTGCCAACAGGTCGAAATGCTGGTTTTATTGAACAATTCCATGGCGGCGTTGGTCGTAATATAGCCGAAGACATTGCTAATATGGGCGAAAAGGTTGCTATGGTTGGCCTTGTCGATAAAGGAGGCATTGGGGCCGACGTTGTTGCTCATTTGAATAATCAAGGCGTGAACACTCTTGGCTTGCGCGCTGTTGAGGATGGTATGGGTACCTGGCTGGCAATATTTGATGAACAAGGCAATATTTCTGCTAATATTTCCAAACGTCCTAATCTTCTGCCCATTGTTGATGTGCTGGA
>JAKSOJ010000063.1 GCA_024405645.1 Phascolarctobacterium sp.
CCGATAAACATGTAGATTACAAAGGTAATTGCGTAAGCGATGAGTGCGTAAGGAACTTGGGTTTTAGCATGTAGCATACAGTCGATTTCACAACAGTTGGATGTAAGAAGCGTTGCGTCTGAATAGAAGCATGCATGGCTGCAGAATACGGAACCAGAAATGATTGCTGCCATGGTGAGCAGAATATTTGCACCGCAAGCTGCGCCCAGAGGAACAATAATGGTGATACAAATCGCAGGAACGCCCCAGCTATCGCCAGTAACAAACGCCAGAATACTTACCAATACAAATGCAACTGCCGGGAAGGTTGCTGCACCTACGAAGGGAAGGCATTTGTTAATTACGTATTTGGGAAGGTTTATATCTGCACAAGCTTGTTTCATAAAGAATGCGAAAAGCAAGAGAACCAAAGTAGGCATAAGCTCTTCGAAGCCTTTGATCCACAGTTCGCAGAAATCTTGGAAACCAACGATTTTACGAGGAATATACATTACAAAGCAAGTAACGATGGAACCAATAAGAGCGAGGAACATATCATCCATAAGGATGGTGATAAGCATCATAACACCAAGGGGAACAAGGAAGTCGATGATGTTACCAGTGTTGCGTTCATTGTAAACGTCATCTTCAACAGCTTCTACGTTTTTCATCTTTTCGTATTCTTTTTTCATAGGACCAATCGGAGGAATAACACCAATGATGAAAAGAGGCACGATGATAAGAGAAAGAGATGCGTAGAACATGTAGGGAGCACAATGCATATAAGCACTCATTGCAGATTCATAACCAAGGCCCTTTACGGCTTCTTGTCCATAGAAGTTACCTGCGTAGAAAACTGCCCATGTGGAGAAGGGAACAAGTACGCAAGCTGGTGCACCGGTTGAGTCGATAATGTAGGCCATTGTAGCTCTTGGAACGCGCATTTTATCAGCCAGACGTTTTAAACAGGAGCTGATAGTGATGATGTTCATATAGTCATCGATGAAGAGGATGCAACCAAGGCCCCATGCAGAGAGCAGAACGCTTTTAGCATCTTTGCAGTAGTGCCCAATCATATTAGCGATGGCGTGAGTACTTTTGGAAACATTCAAGAGAGCTCTCAAGCTTCCGAATAAACCGCAGACAAGCAAAATCCAAATATTATCCTTGTCTGTTGCAACCTTAAAGAACGCATCCATAGCGATATCCTTAAAGTTTTGATCTGTAAAGTAGGCAATAATCGCATAGGCTGAAAGACAACCTAAAAGCAGAGCCTCGGTGGGTCTCTTAGCTTTAATCGCGAAAAAAATTACCACAAAAGGTGGGAGTAGGGTCCACAAACCGAAATCACCCATTGGAATCACTTCCTTCCTGGTAGTTTTAACACGAGCGAACATTATTCTTAGTGCCTGCCTAGATGCGTGCCTATACGTCAATGTCCTTCGTAAATTATCGCTTTAATTATAGACTTTTTTTTCAGTATGTCAATAAAAATTTTGATAAATTTTCGCAATTTTTCGCTAAAAAACCACTAATAATTTATATTAAATGCGTTTTGCTTGGATAATTCTAGGGCGTCCTTTGATTTCCTCCGTTTTCCTCGTTTTTCCTCCTATTTATGAGCATAATAAAAATCTCTATTCCTAAATTTGAAAAAAACTGTTATAATAAAGCGTAATCTTATTTTTGAGGTGAAATTCATGAGAAAATCTCTTTTTACTGTTATAGCAGCTATGGTTATGAGCATGGCTTGTGCATGTGCTCTCGCATACAATCCTGGCGAAAGAACTATGCACCTTTTAGGTCAAACTTTAAATAGCACTAAACATCCAGTTCATCTCGTAGTTGAAAAAACTATGGATATGAAGGATATCTACAAAAAAGAAGCGTATGATGCATTGCCCGAAGCAGGCAAGAGACGTACCAATCGTGCTATTTTTGATGAAGCAAATGGCATTTATGCAGAACGTAATACTACTTTAGACGGAGAAGGTAAGGTTCTGTCCGACTTTACCTATTTCTGCAAGGGTGGTCGTTGGTATTACATTAACTTTTTAGATAAATCCTACGACTCCATTCCCGAAGTATATGGCGTAGCAAAATCTTTTACCGATACTATGACCGGTTGGTTTAATATGACTCCTGGTATGGGCAACGATCCTAAGACTGGCTATGATTTTGATCGCCTTATCAAAGAAAATGGTGGTTCTTTGTACTACTTCTTTGAAAAGGATACCGATAATTGGAAGGGCTATGGCCGCAGTGCTAACGATATGTTTACCGTAGTTGAGCTCACTGATGTTGTTGATGAAGAAAAAGCATTTGCAACTCCTCCCGAAGATTATACTCGCGTTCCTAACGCTCAAATGCGTAACTATTCCAACCGCCTTTTCATGAAAAAATAAAATTAGCAAAAAAAAAACCACTGTTACTCGAGTAGCAGTGGTTTTTTGCTGTTAATTATGTGTAGTAAAATAAAAATCTCTGCTAATTCTTAGTTAGCAGAGATTTTACTTTTTAATGACTTTTGCTCATTGCAACCAAAACGTGTTGTGCGTACAATGCTTGAATTGCTTTGTTGCGACCAATGCCATGAAGATGGCCTTCGGTTTTAACGCCTCTAGCTTCGATTTGACATTTCCAACTGTCAACCTCATCACCGTACATATCGTTGTTGGCATGATCACCAGCAACAACCATAAGAGGATACATGTGAACCTTCTTGTAACCGCGTTCTAAAACTTTTTTGAGCACTGCATCGAAATTAGGATTATCTTCTTCTTCAACAGTACCTACTACGATTGGGAGCTTCATAGAGTCGAAAATTTCTTGCATTTTATTGTAAGTGTAACCATGTGCTTTATTGTTGTTTCTCGGAGTTCCGTGACCCATGAGCACAATGCCTTCGTTTTTGCCCAAAGGCGGGAATTGAGAAGCAATTGCGGCAGCAGTTAACTTATAATCTTCTTCTTCAACAATTAAAGGTTGAGATACAATAAATTTTTTGAACTTGGAAGCATAGGTGCTTGCCAAGGCTTCGATTTTTTGTTCAAATTCTTCGCCATGAAGCAAGTGGGTAGGTTGAAGGATAACTTCTTCGCAGCCTTCTTCAACTAATTTTTGTAAAATGCTTTCAGTATCTTCTATAAATAAGCCTTTTTCAGCTAAACGTTTGCGGATAAAATTAGATGTAAAAGCACGATATTGAGTATAAGCTGGAAATGCTTCAGCCAAAGCTTGTTCAATGCCACCGATATCTTTTAAACGAGTTTCTGTAAATGTAGAGCCAAAACTAATAACAATAAGAGCTTTGAGAGATTTCATACGGATATGTCTCCTTTTGACACTATAAAATCTATTTTGTGTTCCATATTAATACAAACTAGAACTATTATATATAGAGATTTTTGAATCGTCAAGAAAAATAGGAATTATTACTAATAAATAGACGAAAAATCTGCCAATATTATCTTAAAACCTTGGTTTTTATTGACATCATAAGTAAAAGAGAGTAAGATTAATTATTATTTTGGTTTTTTATTTTTATTAATATATTTGAGGGAAACTCTATTTTTATGAAAGAGAAAAGGTGAAAACATGGCTAAAAAAATTCCTTTCGTAACCAAAGAAAAAATCCAATCCATTATCGAAACTTATCCTACTCCGTTCCATCTGTATAATGAAGCAGGTATCCGTAATACCGCTCGTACCTTATACAAAGCATTTGCTTGGAACAAGGGATTTAAAGAATATTTTGCAGTTAAAGCTACTCCGAATCCTGCTATTCTCCAAATTCTGAGAGAAGAAGGTTGTGGTGCAGACTGCTCCAGCTATACCGAACTTCTTATGAGTGATGCAGTTGGTTTCAAAGGCGACGAAATTATGTTCTCCTCCAATGCAACTCCTGCAGAAGATTTCAAGCTTGCTCGTAAACTCGATGTAACCATCAACCTTGATGATATCACCCATATCGATTTCTTGGAAAAGGTTGCAGATATTCCTGAGACTGTTTCCTGCCGTTATAATCCTGGCGGAAAATTTGCTATTGCTAATAACATCATGGACAACCCTGGTGATGCAAAATATGGCATGACTCACGAACAAATCATCGAAGCCTACAAGATTTTGAAAGCTAAAGGTGTTAAGAATTTTGGCATGCATGCTTTCTTAGCTTCTAATACCGTAACCAATGAATACTATCCGGAATTGGCTCGTATTCTTTTCAAGGTTGCAGTAGAATTAAAAGAAAAAACTGGCGCACACATTTCTTTCATCAACCTGTCCGGTGGTATTGGTATCGCTTACCGTCCTGAACAAGATGAAAATGACCTCTTGGTTATTGGCGAAGGCGTTCGCAAAGTTTACGAAGAAATTCTCGTTCCTGCAGGTATGGGCGATGTTAAAATTTTCACCGAACTTGGTCGTTTCATGTTAGCTCCTCATGGTGGCTTGGTAACTACTGCTATTCATGAAAAACACACCTACAAAGAATATGTTGGTTGCGATGCTTGTGCTGCAAACCTTATGCGTCCTGCAATTTATGGTTCCTATCATCACATTACTGTTCTCGGTAAAGAAGACGCAATCTGCGATCATAAATATGATGTAACCGGTGGCTTGTGTGAAAACAACGATAAATTCGCTGTTGATCGTATGCTTCCTCGCATCGATAAGGGCGATGTTCTTTTCATCCATGATGCTGGTGCTCATGGCTTTGCAATGGGTTACAACTACAATGGTAAACTTCGTAGCGCAGAGCTTTTGCTTCAAGAAGATGGCAATGTAAAACTTATTCGCCGTGCAGAAACTCCGGCTGATTACTTTGCAACCTTTGATTGCACAGAATTTGGTGCAGGTCTTGCTGAAAACGCAAAAATTAAAATGTAATTAAGCAATAAATTATCCCTCGACTTCAGTTGAAGCCGAGGGATTTTTCTTTATATTTTAGAATTATTTGTTAACCATGTTAACGTTCATAGAAGGAACGCCGCCATTGATACCATTCTTTGCATGGCACTTGGAAATGTTTTCGAGAAGATCAAAGTAAACATCCCAGTAGTTTTCGTTTTTGCACCATACACGCAGAGTGTATTGAACAGAATATTCATAGTAGCCAGACAGACGGCAGAACGGAGCAGGATCTTTTAAAGCGTTCGGAGTCATTGCGATTGCTTCGTTTAAAGATTTGAGAACATCTGCAACTTCGTTGTTGTAGCCTGCACGAACATCGATATCAACACGACGAAGGTCTTCGGAAGAGAAGTTGGTAATTTTACCAGAAGCAATTTCGGTGTTAGGAATGAAGATGTCTTTGTTGTCAAGAGTTTTAATTTTGGTAACGAGCAGGGATACTTCTTCAACGATACCTTCAACACCAGCCGCATTTACATATTGGCCTTTGGTGAAGGGTTTGGTTAAAAGAAGCATGATGCCGTTAGCAACGTTGGACAATGCACCTTGTACGGAAAGGGAAATTGCTAAACCTAACATGCCTAATACTGCAAGTAAGCTAGAGATGGGGATACCAACTGCTTCTGCTACAATGCACATTGCAACGAAGTGCAGCATTACATTAACAACGGTTTTGAGGAAACCTTGCAGGTTTTCGTCTTTGTTGATTTTAGCAATAAGCTTGTTGATAGTACCAGAGAGAGAAGAGATTACCATGTGGCAAATAATGTAAATGACAATTGCACTAGCAATGTTACCAACGGTTAATTTGCCAACAGAAAAGTTAAGGATTTGTTGAATAGTTTGCATTTTTTTACCTCCTTGAAAATTAAATAAAAATATGACGAAAGTATTATAACATAGATTAATAATAGTAATAATACTTTTTTAGAAAATTTAATAAATTTTTATTTATGGGAATTTCTTTTTCCTCTACAGAGAATCTTACATTGATTTACTATTATATATATTGTAAAATATAATGATAGCGAATTGTCAATTATTCATTAACATATAAGAGTCTAAGGAGAAAATATTATGAGCACAAATCTTGAAGTAGGTATTGTTGGTTTGCCTAACGTAGGTAAAAGTACCCTTTTTAATGCAATTACTAAAGCTGGCGCTGAAGCTGCTAACTATCCTTTCTGTACTATTGAGCCCAACGTTGGCGTTGTAGATGTTCCCGACGAAAGATTGCAAGTTCTGAGCGATATGTTCAACTCTCGCAAAATTACTCCTGCTGCAATGCGTTTTGTTGATATTGCTGGCTTGGTAAAAGGCGCTGCTCAAGGCGAAGGCCTTGGCAACAAATTCTTGGCACATATTCGTGAAACTGATGCTGTTGCTCAAGTAGTTCGTTGCTTTGAAAATGACGATATTACCCATGTTGAGGGTGGCATTGATCCTTTGCGCGATATCGATATTATTAATACAGAACTTTGCTTGGCTGACTTGGAAAGCGTAGAAAAGAGAAAAGACCGTGTTGCTAAATTAATTAAAGCTCGCGATAAAAAAGCCGTTGTAGAAGATGGCATTTTGGATAAGTTTATCGCTGCTCTTTCCGATGCAATTCCTGCTCGTCAAGTTGAATTAACTGAAGACGAAGAAGAAATTGCTAAAGATATGCAACTTTTAACTCGTAAACCTACCATCTATATCGCTAATGTTTCCGAAGAAGAAGCTGCAGATGCTTCTGCAAATCCTCATGTACAAAAATTAAAAGAATTTGCTGCAAAAGAGGGCAGTGAAGTAGTAGTAATTTCTGCAAAGGTTGAAGCCGAAATTGCTGAACTCGACGAAGAAGAAGCAAAAGAATTCTTGGAAATGGCAGGACTTGAAGAATCCGGTCTTGCTCGTCTTATCAAAGCAAGCTTCAAACTTCTTGGCTTGCAAACTTACTTAACTGCTGGCGAAATTGAATCTCGTGCTTGGACCATTAATATTGGTTGCAAAGCTCCTCAAGCTGCCGGTAAAATCCACACCGACTTTGAACGTGGCTTTATTCGTGCGGAAATCGTTTCCTACAAAGATTTGGTTGAATGTGGTTCCAAAGCTGCTGCTCGCGAAAAAGGCCTTGTACGTCTTGAAGGCAA
>JAKSOJ010000064.1 GCA_024405645.1 Phascolarctobacterium sp.
AAACATTTTGTAATTGCATTTAATTAACCTACCTTTCAATACCTTTACGCGCAGGAATACCCTTGGTATAAGGGTGCTTGCGCATCATAATCTCAGATACATAATCTGCAAGTTCAACAAGCTCGGGAGCAGGATTGCGACCAGTCATTACAACTTCCAGTTCCGCAGGCTTATTCTTTAAGAAGTCGATAAGCACATCTTTGTCGAAAAGTCCCTTGTCGGTAGCTCCAATAACTTCGTCCATAACTAGAAGGTCAATTCCCTCTTCCACACAGATTTTCTTCACCTTTTCAAAAACTTCCATGTGGTCAATCAAAAGCTGTGCCTTTTCCTCATCCGTCATTTGGAAGGTGAATTTCACAATTTCTTTAGCACGGATTACCTGAATGTTGGGAATTAATTTTAAAGTGTTCAACTCTCCAGTCATACGACCTTTTAGGAATTGCACAAAAAGTACCTTGTTACCATGTCCTGCACAACGAACGGAAAGTCCAAGACTACAGGTAGTCTTACCCTTACCATTACCAGTATAAATATGGATCAGTCCACCGTCCTTCATTACAGTCCGGCCTCCAAAATTTCGTATACTTTCTTCATATCGATATTGTCGCGAACTGCTTGCGCAAGAATATCGTATTGTTGTTTTTTATATTCAGCAAAGTTGATGGTCTTAATATCATCCATCTTCATGCCTTTTTTCGCCAGAAGAGCTTCTACAATCTTGACTACAATGCCTTCGTTATCAAACACACCATGAACATAGGAACCATAAACATTGAAACCATTTTCTACATTTTGAGAACCTTCTAAGAAACTTTCTTCAGCTTCATGAATAGGTTTAATGTTGGTCATTGCCTTATCGTCAGGATATGTTGTAACACCACTGTGAATTTCGTAACCAACCAGAGGTTCACCGCTCAAGCAGGAGAAAATACCCTTTACATCGCCAAATTTACCTTCCATTTGGATGGTACGCTTATGTTCAATAAAGGAAGTCTCTGTATCCAAAAGACCCATTGCTTGATGGTCGCCGCCCTCTTCAACACCGTAGGGATCGGAGATAGTCTTACCAAGCATTTGGTAACCACCACAAACGCCCCAAATAACAGTGCCTTTGGAGGCTTGTTTCAGGATTTCAGCTTCTAAACCAACTTGACGCATCCATTTCATATCGCCAATGGTATTTTTGGTACCAGGGAGGATAATCATATCTGGATGACCAAGTTCGCGTACAGAGGTTACATAACGAAGAGATACGCCACTAACCAGTTCGAAAACATTGAAGTCTGTATAATTACTCATACGCGGAGTACGAATAACAGCGATGTCAATAAGTTTAACCTCGGTGTGAGATGTCAGACGATCACTCAAAGAATCCTCGTCCTCAATATCAACCTTTAGCATGGGCATTACACCAACAACGGGTACGCCAGTCAATTCTTCAATCATTTTCAGACCAGGGCGCAGGATTTCTACATCACCACGGAATTTGTTGATGATGATGCCTTTAACCATCTTGCGCTCGTCCTCGTCCATGAGCATAATGGTGCCGTAAATGCTAGCAAATACGCCACCGCGATCAATGTCTGCTACGAGAAGTACAGGTGCTTTGGCCATTTTGGCCATGCCCATATTTACAATATCAAAGCTCTTGAGGTTAATTTCGGCAGGAGAACCAGCCCCCTCAAGGCAGATAATTTCATAATCTTCGCCCAATTTGTTGAACGCCTTCATAATATCAGGTACAAGCTTATGCTTATAGCGATAGTATTCGACAGCTGGCATAGTACCAATTGCCTCGCCATTTACAATAACTTGAGAACCACTGTCACTGGTGGGCTTCAACAAAATCGGATTCATAAGAACGGAAGGCTCAACATTCGCAGCTTCAGCTTGCACTACTTGAGCTCTACCCATTTCGGCACCCTCTTTAGTAATGAAAGAGTTAAGGGCCATATTTTGAGATTTAAAAGGAGCAACCTTGTGGCCATCTTGGTTGAATACACGGCAAAGACCTGCTACAGTAAGACTTTTACCGGAATTACTCATTGTGCCAACAACCATTATTGCTTTTGCCATTATGCTTCACACTCCTTCATGAGGAAGTCTAAAATGTCGTGATAATTGTCTAATTTTATTTCCATAGCCGGGGCGTTGATAACACCTGCTAGCACAGGCAAATCGCCTTTGCCATGCTTACCAGTTACGGATGAGGTTACATGGTCTCCACAAACCACTATTTTCAATGGTTCAGAGTAGGATTCCATGATAACTTTCAAAAGTTCGCTGTCAATTTGTTGGATAAAACGAGCCTTTTCTTCGTAATCATATCGATGAGCGGCTTCGTCCGTACCATTGAAATGACAGATAACAAAATCGTTATGTTTGAGGAGCTCTAAGGTAGCTGCAGCCTTAGAAGGAATGTTAGTATCCACGTCCCCAGTAGCACTGGAAGGAACTAAAAGCTGCATTTTCAAGGCTGTTGCTAAGCCTTTGACAATCTCTGCCTTACAAACTGCACCCCCTTTAAGGTTATGCAATGCTTCAAAGGTAGGCAGAACTTCTCTAGCAGATGCTCCCCAAGGATAGAGCTCGTAATGTAACCCATCGTGGGAGAAAACAGCCAGTTTTTTCTTGGCCTCGCTCAAAAAGTAGCTGATGGAAAGAGATTGTGCCTTGAGTTCGGATAGGAGTTCGTCCACAATTCCACCTACATTTTCGTGAGGAGGAGGAACCTGTGTAGCCAAAACCTTGTCTTCCTTGCTCATAATGAGCAAGTTACGGTATTCGGACAGATGGATAAATTCGATATCCGTCAACAGATTATTGCACATAGCAGCTGCTTTACTCATGACCTGAGGATGAAGCCCCTGTCCGTTAAAGCCTGCTAAATGCCCTTCTTCATCCACTGCAACTAGATTACAGCGAAGCACCATTTCATATTCAGTTATATCGCGATTATGAGCCAAAAGCTCCATATATGCTCTGTTATGAGGCATGTCTTCCTTTGATACGCCCAATAAACGAGAGATACAGGAACAGCTTTCGGGTACTAAATCCTCTTCACAGATGGAAAACATGGCCTTGTTGCCTGTTTTAGCTAATTTATCCATGGCAGGATGCTTAGCAAAAGCAAAGGGAGTTCTTCCCCACCATGCTCCAATGGGATCGTCGCCTAGCCCATCAATCAAGATTAACAAAGAACGCATGTTTTTTAGCTTCCTTAATTGCCTTAATTAAGCCACGGTTCAGAACTCTTGTCTTAACCGCAACACGATAATAACCTTCGCCAAGATTGTTATAATTTGCACAGGAGCGAATTAAATAACCTTGCTTGCGCAAATCTTCAACCAAATTATCAGGTCTCTTTAACTTGAAGAAAATATAGTTGGCATGGGAGCCATAAATTTTAGCACCAATATTGGTTAATTGTGCTCTCAAATAAGTTCTTTCTTCGTTAACGACGATATGGCTTTCATTGAGATATGAGGTTTCATAAGTGGCAGCAATACCAGCCACTTGTGCCACGGTGGAAACGTTCCAATCTTGACCTGCCTCATACAAATTGCTAATTAACCCGCTGTTGCTGGTCATGAGATAACCAAGGCGAATACCAGGCATAGCAAAGGTTTTGGTAAATGCCTTTAAAATAATCAAGCTTTTGTTGCGTGCTAAAGCTTTGATCATAGTGTATTCTCTAGGCATATCAATGAAATCCATAAAGCATTCATCTATTAAAAGATATGCTCCGACTTCATGACAACGCTCCAGAATAGCATTCATTATATTCCTGTCGGTCAATTGTCCAGTAGGATTATTGGGGTTACAAATAACCACTATATCAGTACGAACGGTAATTTTATTTAAAATATCTTCACCGACTTTATAGTCGTGAGATTCTTTTAATTCGTAGTATTTGATTTTGCAATCCACAGTTTTTAATGCCTTTTCATAATCGGCAAAGGTGGGTGCAAGAACTAAAGCGTTTTTAGGTTTTAAGGCAACTGCCAAACGGAACAGACAATCTGCAGCGCCATTACCAAAGAACAGATATTCTGGTTTGACGTTCAGAAAGTCAGCAGTTGCTTTTCTTAAATCTCTACAAAAGGGATCAGGGTAATTAACACATTGTTTTAATGATTCCTGAACAGCTTTCTTTACGCTTGCGGGCAAGCCTAAAGGATTAATATTAGCTGAAAAATCGATAAAAGGTTTACCTGTAGGAGCCAATTTTTCAGAATAAATGTCTCCTCCATGTACATATGTATACATTCTCTTACTTCCTATCTCCTAAAAACGTTCAGAGTGAGTCAGCTGCATATGTTCGACAAAGCGTACATATAGGGGAAGTTACGCAGCATTGGCTTGCTGAGGACGTTTCATAAAATGAAAAATTATAATATAAATGTTATATATCGAATACCAGTGAAAATAATTAAACAAAGGACACTTGTTATATATAACATTTTGTTAACACGGATAATATCTTCAGGTTCAACCGGTCTAATATCATCGCCAATGGTATCCTTGTGAACCATTTTTCCAAAATAGTAATGGTCGCCACCAAGCTGGATATTCAAAGCTCCAGCGGTAACGGATTCGGTCATAGCAGAATTAGGACTCAGGTGATTATAACGATCGCGCCAGAAAATTTTCCAAGCACCAGGTCCGTTAAAGCCGCCCAGGAAAGCAGAAGCAATCATCACCAAGCCAGTGATACGGGCTGGAATGAGGTTTGCCAAGTCGTCCAATTTGGCAGCACAACGACCAAAATACAAGTATTTGTCATTTTTATAACCAACCATGGAGTCCATGGTATTAATTCCCTTGTATAAAAAGGCTAAGGGTGCTCCTCCGAGGAACATGTAGAGCATGGGAGCAATAACACCATCTGCTGTATTTTCAGCAACGGTTTCTACTGCACCCTTGGTAATTTCTTCTTCATCCAGTTCCGCAGTATCACGACCAACTATCCAGGATAATTTAACACGAGCATCCTTGATATCGTGCTCCATTAAAGGATAGTATACGTTCATACTCTCATCCTTTAAACATTTGGTTGCAAAAATTTGGTAACAGAAGATGGTCTCGACTGCAAATTTTGCCCAAGGACTAAACATACCAGCGATGGTAAGAATGCTCCATGGAACCAAAAAGCTTATCGCTATAACAGTGAAAACCATAAGTCCCCCAGCATATAGCTGAGCAATTTCGTTCTTACCACACATACCGCGCAATTTCTTGTCCAAGAAACCAATGAGATTACCAATCAAGCAAATGGGATGTGGAAGCCAATGTGGATCACCAAATATTAAATCTAAAACAAAGCCTGCAAGAATTGCAGCAAGAGATAACATAATTTAGCCTTCCTAATTAAAGAGAGTGTTTTTTCTTAATACATGCTTTGACGAAATTAATCGCAAAGTCTTTATTGCCCCATAAATGTATGTGGGGATAACCAGCGTAGAGTGTTGAACTTGCATTGCCACATTCCCAAGCTCCTCTACCAGAAGCCTTTTTAACGCTAAAGCACTTACCATTATTGGTACTATCCGAATAATGGAATTCATGAGCGTTAATCTTGCCACCTTGTGGAGTTAGGACATTGTCCTCTTGAGCTTCTAGGTTAACATAGCCAAAATGCTGCAATTTGCTTGTAAGTGCAGATTCGCCCTCTAGATAACCAACCCAATTATAGGTATTGTCGTTATCCTTGTAGCGTTCCAGAAGGTACATAAACCCTCCACATTCTGCATAACAAGGAGTACCATTTTCCAGCGCTGCTTTTACGGAAGCTAACATACTAGTGTTTGCTTCTAAATCTTTAGCATAAAGCTCAGGATAGCCTCCTCCAAGGAAAATGCCATCACACTTGGGTAATTCTTTATCGCTGATAGGACTGAAAGGAATAAGCTCCGCTCCAAGTTCTTTCAAGAGGTCAAGCGCATCTTGATAGTAGAAGCAGAATGCCTTATCATCCGCAACAGCAATTTTGCAAGCTTCTAATTTCTCAACACTATGGTCGATATAGTTTAAATCGTTTGCTGCATTAGCAAGCTCTAATATAGCATCCAAATCCAATGATTTTTCTGCTTGAGCTGCAAGGCGATCTACAATACTTTGCAGATTTCCAATTTCCGCAGCAGTTACGAGACCTAAATGACGACTTTCAAAATTACAGTCCTGCATGATGGGGAAATAGCCAAGCAGCTTAACTCCAGTCTCCTGTTCGATTACATCTTTATAAAAGATGTAGCTCATAGGATTCATATTGTTGAGAATTGCTCCTACAATATGAGAATCCTTACGGAAATCTTTGAAGCCTTTAATCATAGCAGCGATGGAAAGAGCAGCTCCTCTACCATTAACAACTAAAACAACAGGGGTATCGGTAGTAGTTGCCAAATCATAAGCAGAGGCATCGCTAGTTTTTCCCATGCCATCATAAAAGCCCATGGCTCCTTCTAAAACGGAAACATCTACATCTGCAGAGTTTTTCGCCAAAAGAAAGGAGACTATTTCCTTGCCAAGCATGAACACATCAAGATTCCTAGACTTTGCGCCGATAACACGAGAATGGAACATAGGGTCAATATAATCCGGTCCAGATTTGAAGGCAGCAACCTTGAGGCCCTTATTCATAAGAGCTTTCAAAACTGCACAAACTATAGTTGTTTTACCAGTTCCACTGCCAGGAGCAGCAATCATAAAGCGAGGAATCTTACGAGAGTTCATCTTAAACTTCCTTTTTAATAGCAGTCATTACATAAACAGGATTTTGTGCCATCATGAGATTATAGGAGCCTAATTTCTTGCTCCTTGCCACAAAGACATTGACAATCTCAAGAGCATAATCCTTATGATTTTGATAATAAGCAGCAACCTGTGCCAAGGTTTCTACTGTAATAGCATTCATAACAATGCGGCATTTAGGGTTCTTCGCGTAGATTACATCCAACATGTCGCACAAATCTCCCCCACTTCCGCCTACGAAAACGCAGTCAGGAGCAGGACGAT
>JAKSOJ010000065.1 GCA_024405645.1 Phascolarctobacterium sp.
AAGGTGAGAAGCGAGTGGCTCCTACTTTGTTACTCGAATATGATACCATACCCTATCCTATATGTCAACATATATCTCTTTATTTTTTTATGATGATACGCCCCTGAGCTTCCTTATAGTTTTCTGGAACAATACCACCTAATTCCGTCTTTAAATAATTGACCAAAGCATCGGAATCAATGTACCCAATGCTGCGTGAATTCTTGGCTGCATAGGGCATAAAGGCTGCGTAAGTATCGCCCCCATTACATTGAAACTCGGTAGCCACAACACTATACTCTGCATTAATATCGAAGGGCTTGCCATTAACAGTTTTGATGGTTACGCGTGCGCCTGGTTTAGCAGGCTTCGAGAAAAGACTACGTGGATATTTTTCTTCTGCTTCAAAAGGAACTGTAGTATCTACTTCATATTCAACGCCAGCCACTTGTGGAAAGCCTGCGACAGCTACAGGTGTAGAATAGGTAGACGCCTCAATTACCTCTAAAAGAACTGAGCCCGGAATAGTAATTACGTAAAGCTGAGAGTTATAAGGAAGAGCAGCACAGACATTTCCATAGGTAATTGTACCCTTGTTAATGCCCTTACGGATACCGCCTCCGTTGATAAATGCGCAGTCAATATCCTTCCCAGCTAACACATTTGCCTGACGACCTTGCCATAAATAAGCATCAGCAATCAGGTCACCTATTGCCATTTCCTTCGTACGCAAGCCTGGATTACGAGCGCCATCTAAATCAAAGCCAACAGTTGCAACCTTTTTATTCATGGCCTTGGCAACCTTTTCGACAGCTTTATCAACAAGCTTTTTGACCTTCTGGTCTTCTTCATTAAAACGCCCGTATTTATATGGGTCAGCAACCCATTTCCCATCCTTAAAGGTTACTACGCCAATATTTTTCGTGTAATCACCTGTAGATACATGAATGGAGCCATCCTTTTGAGGCTTGTTCTTCAGCTTGTGATCATGTCCATCTACAAAGACATCGATACCTTTTACATTGGCAAGAATATCTTCAGAAGTTGCATATCCAGTTTTGTTATAAGAACCTATATGGGCAAGAGCAACAATAACATCTGCCCCCGAAGTTTTTAGAAAATCTACTTCCTTTTGGGCAGCCTTGATTAAATCCTCATGATCCAAAAATTGCAAACCATAAACATCTTTCGGATTGGTACTTACCAAGGTTTCGGGTGTAGTCATACCGAATACGCCAATTTTTACATCGCCCTTGGTAATAATTTTACTTGCTGGAGCAAAGGTTTTGCCAGTTGCTTCCACAAGAACATTTGCACAAACATAAGCATATTTAGCTTGTTTCATACGCTCCTGCAAAATATCTTGTCCGTAATCAAATTCATGATTACCAAAGGTTGCAGCATCATAACCAACAGCGTTGAAAAATTGAATTGCTGTTTTTCCTTTGGAAAGATTGACTAAATTATTATCTTGAATTGCATCCCCTGCATCGACTAAAAGGACATTATAGCCCTTCTTTTCAAAATCATCCTTCAAGGCCTTGACTGTTGCTAAACCATTTATACCTTCAGCACGTTGGTCATAGCCATGTGTATCATTAGTATGCATGATAACTAATTTCGACAAATCTGCAGCAAAAACAGATTGACAGACCATTACAGATGCTAATACAAAAGCCGAAAAAATTTTTTTCATAATAAATTCTCCGATATGCAAAAACGTTCAGAGTACACAAACGCATGCTCTGAACGTTTCATAAAGCAAATATTATTTAATTTGAATTCTACCTTGAGACTCTTTATAGCGTTCAGGAATTACGCCGCCCAATTCGGTCTTCAAATAGTTGATGAAAGCGTCGGTATCGATGTAACCAATGCTACGAGAATTCTTTGCTGCATAGGGCATGAAGCCAGCATAGCTATCGCCACCATTGCATTGGAATTCCAGTGCTAAAATAGTATATTCCGCTTTAGGATCGAAAGGCTTACCGTTAATGGATTTAATTTGCAGACGGCTACCAGGTTTAGCAGGTTTATAGTAGGAGCTGCCTTCGTATTGTTCGCCTCTAGCAAAGGGAACAGTAGTATCTAAGGTCATCTCAATGCCTGCAACCTGCGGGAAGCCACCCATCTCTTCAGGAGTAACGCAGGTAGAGGTTTCCAAAACATTATGGAGAACTTCACCAGGAACGGTAATCACGTAAAGTTGGTTATTATAAGGCATAATAGCGGATACAGTACCTCTAGTAACCAAACCTTGCTTGATTCCTCCACGAAGACCACCACCATTAATTATAGCAGCATCAATCTTCGGTCCGGTAACAGCCATTGCTTGGCGAGCTTGCCACAAAAATGCATCAGCAACCAAATCGCCAAGGGGCATCTCTTGAGTACGAACGCCAGGAACACGTTCACCACTCAAATCAAAGGCAACCTTAGCAATCTTTTGGTTCATTGCCTTTGCAACCTTTTCAGCCTCTTTGTCTACAAGTTTTTTAACAACTTCGTCTTCGGAATTAAAGCGACCATACTTGTGAAGATCTGCAACCCATTTACCGTTATCATATTTTACAACACCGATATTTCTGGTATAAGAGCCAGTGGAAACATGGAGTGCGCTACCAGGATTTTCAAAATTTTTAACCTTATGGTCATGGCCATCGACAAATACATCAATGCCCTTTACGTTGGCAATAATGTCTTCAGCAGTAGCATAACCAGCTTTTTTGGTAGAGCCAATATGACCAAGGGCAACAATTACATCACAGCCATCAGCCTTTAATTCATCTACTTGTTTTTGAGCACATTTATACAGTTCTTCATGGTCCAAAAATTTCAAGCCGCGAACATTCTTCGGATTGGTGCTTACCAAAGTTTCTGGAGTAGAAAGGCCAAATACGCCAACCTTAACATCGCCCTTTTGGATAATGGTACTAGGTTTAATGTAGGTTTTGCCAGTTGCTTCAACGATTACATTCGCAGAAACAATATCATACTTCGCTTCTTTAAGTCTTGCTTCTAAAACCTCTTGGCCATAGTCAAATTCATGGTTGCCAAGGGTTTGAGCATCGTAGCCAACTTCATTAAAGAATTTAATAGCACTTGCGCCTTTGGACATATTAACAAGATTGTTATCTTGAATTGCGTCGCCAGCATCTACAAGCAGAACATTGTAGCCTTTTGCTTCAAAGTCGTCCTTTAAATCCTTAATAGTAGCCATACCATTGATACCATCTGCTCTTTGGTCAAAGCCGTGAGTATCGTTGGTGTGCATGATAATTAATTTAGATAAATCTGCAGCGAAAGCAGAAGAACAAACGAATAAAGAGGAAAGTACAAGGCCTGCTAATAATTTCTTAAATTTCATTTAGTACCTCTTTTCTAGCAATTAGTCTTCAAGAGCATGCAAATCGCTCATAAATTCATAGAAGAGCTTGCCATCTGCTTCCAGAATAATTTCGCCCTTGCCTACGCCCTTAGGAGCTCTATCTTCAGGCCATTGGAAGGTATTGCCATAACCATAGCCCCATTCTTCTTGTACTGCGAAATGACGAACTTCTTTCTTTTTGATGATGTCCGGGCAAACCAAAGCTGCAACAGCGATAGGATCCCAAATATATGCCAAAGTGGTTTCAGGCATGTAGGTTTGTGCTACAGGCAAATCGCGTTTAATGAGTTTAACGATATTGGATTCATGCTTGCCATCATAGTTGTTGATGAAGGACAAATCTTTTTTACAGAAGGTTGCTGCATCGTGAGGCAGGATGAGAATCTTTTTCCAATTTGCTTGGGAAACAATATTTACAGCAGCAGGATCGTACCACCAGTTGATTTCGATTTTGTTCAGAACTTCGCCCGGAGTATCGAATACGCCACCCATAATGGTGATGCCTGCGCAGTTTTCTGCAAAGGTAGGATCTTTCTTAATAGCATTAGCAACGTTCATGAGGCCACCCAAGGAAACAATCATAACTTCGCCAGGGTATTTCTTAACGGTTTCAACCATGAAAGTGGAGGAATCCTTTGCTTCGGTCTCTAAAGTGGAAGGTTGCAGGAAATCATCGCTGGTAGCAATCTTTTTAGCCTTGTCGCTCTTCCAGTCACGAGTATAGTTATCAAGGGACATGTAAGCGCCCATGTAGCCCATAATGCCAACATGATCAGTAATCTTCTTAGCATCCTTGAAGCCTTTCAAGGGCTTGTCGATGCCCATGTAAACAGGGATATCACGGTAGCCGAGCTCTTCCAGAGTAGCCAAGGTGTCATAGGTACAGCCAGCAACGATATTGTTAGCACCAACGATGGAGATACCTTCCAGTTTGATGAAACCATATTGATGCAGTTTGAGAACTTCCATCAGAGCAAACCAGTCATCGTTCAAATAGGTCAAGTCAAAGTCCATGATGACTCTTTTGCCTTTAACTTCGGGATTTAATTTATATTTTTGGCAGAATGCTTGCCAGCTAGGAGAGTCTTTGTGATAAGTAACAGCAGGAGTAGGTCTTGCAGCGCCTACAACAGCAGCATCAACGCTAGCGGGTTCGGATACACCAATGCTAACAGCTGCCAACATTGCACCTAATAAAGCAGTATATTTTTTAGTCATTTTCAAATGCCTCCTTATGTAGATATGTACAATAACACGATTATATTATATCAAACAAATTCCAATATTCCTACTGTTTTCTACCATAGTTTTCTATTCGGAGAGAAAAAAATCTATTTTCCCTTCAGATTTGTGAACAAAGTGAGAACTATTGCTATTTATGCTTGCATTATAAGGCAATTTGACATATAATCATTCTGTACATGTAAATATTGTATTTTCAATTACAGGAATTCATTTCCCAATGATTATTTTTAAAACGAGGTAAATCAAAATGAAAAAAGTATTAACTGCTATGGCACTTGCTGGTGCTATGTCTCTTTCCGCTATTTGCTCCGCTGCTGGCGAAGGCGCTCTCCTTACCAAAGAACAAAAAGCTGCTGAAGCTTTTACTGCTGCTGCAACTGGTAAAGCAGAAGCAACCTATGCAACTGCATCCGCTGGTTTAACTGCTGATTTGAAAGCTAAAGTAGATGAAAAAGCTTTTGGTGAACTGCAAAAACAAATCAAAGAAAAATTAGGTGCTGCTAAAGAAATCAACTTCCGTGCATTCGAACATTTCAAAGATGGTGACCGTGTAGTATATCTTGGCTCTTTCGCTAAAGAACAAAACGTTGTTATCACCTATCTTTTCGATTCCACCGCAAAGATTGCTAATTTTGCATTCACACCGGTTAAACCCCAACCCGCACAACAAGCTCCTGCTAAAAAATAATTTTTAACTATATTAATTAAAAATGACCATCATTCATAAGAATGGTGGTCATTTTCTTTTACTCTTATATTTTTAGCAAACGCAAAATATTATCCATAGTTTGGCTCAAATTCTCTTCGCTCAAGGGTGCAGCCTCACTAAAAGCAAGGGGCTTTTGGTTAATACTAAAGGCAGCAGTCAAACCTCTATGATAAGCATTTTCTGGTATTCTAGCAATGCTACCAGCAACACATATAACAGGCACCTCTTTGAGTTTAGCACGTTTAATGATACCACAGATAACCTTGCCCATCATGGATTGCTCATCAAAGCAGCCTTCACCGGTGAATACTACACTGGCATCCTCGAGGATGGTATCAAAGTCCACAGTATCTAAAACTGTTTCGATGCCCATTTGCAAATTGCTATTAAAGAAGGCTATCATGCCTCCTCCCATTCCCCCTGCAGCACCTGCACCAGGAACATTGAGGATATCCTTGCCCAAATCTTTTTTAACAACAGCAGCCAAATGTTCTAGACCTTTATCGAGCATTTGTACTTGCTCAGGATTAGCACCCTTTTGGGGACCAAACACAAAAGCTGCTCCACGCTCACCACACAAGGGATTATCGATATCGCACATAGTTACAATGGGCAATACTTTGACTTCCGGGGCAAGTGTAGACACGTCGATGCTAACAATATCTTGAAGAGTTTCCCCCACAGGAACAAAGCTATTACCAGCTAGATCGTAGAATTTGACACCAAGGGCTGCAGCAGCACCACAGCCACCATCATTGGTTGCACTACCACCCAATCCCATAATGATACGCTTACATCCTTTTTGGGCAGCAGCAAGCATAAGCTCGCCTACACCATAGGTTGTAGTTTTATGTGCTTGCTTATTATTGCCAACCATGGGCAAGCCACTTGCAGCAGCCATTTCTATTACTGCAGTTCCATCTGGCAACAGACCATAAAAGCTATCTACCTTTTCACCATAGGGTCCAGCAACCTGCAGTTTTACAAGTTCGCCCCCCATTGCTTCTAAAAATGCCTGCACACTGCCTTCACCACCATCGGCTACAGGAATACAGGTAACATTGCTACTAGGAAAATGCTCCTCGATTTTTCTTTGCATGATGGAGCATACCTGCTTGGAAGAAAGGGTTCCTTTATATGAATCTGGGATTACGATAAATTTTTTCATGATTAGACCTCTTGTGCTGCTTTTTCTTTTACTCAATTTTATAACACTATCTCTTTTTTTAAAACAAAAATCTTCACTATTTCCATTAATATTATGTTATTTAAAGCTTATTAGATTTATTCCTTTCTTTTTCTTCCTCTACGTCCTTTCCCTTGTCCCGTCAAGTGAAAGAACCAAAGGCAATCGGCACGCTTGATAATTAATAATTGAACATTGAGTAAAAAACGCTGTTATGCTATAATACCCCTGAACGCATCTGGTCGATGACCTTTCAAGGAGCGAGTGCTCCGGGGAGACTGGATAACTTCTTGTATGGTTAAAATCGCTCGTGCGACTCCCCAGCAAGTCGTAACAAAATTATATGGCCCATAAGTAGTACGTTTCATGCATTAGGCAAGTCCTAATGCTTGTTCGTACTACTTTTTTGTTTTTATGGGCCAATTTAGGAGATGGTT
>JAKSOJ010000066.1 GCA_024405645.1 Phascolarctobacterium sp.
GTTTTTATTTAATTTGTTCTTCGACTAAGCCAATTACCGCATCCAAAGCCTCATCCACTTTAGAAGCATCTTTAGCGCCTGCTTGAGCCATGTCAGGACGACCACCGCCGCCACCACCACAGATCTTAGCAATTGCTTTTACGATATTGCCGCAATGTACGCCCTTAGAAACAGCATCTTTAGGAGCCATAGCAAGAAGCATAACCTTGCCATTAACTTCAGCAGCAAGAACAATCAGGCCGCCTACGGTATCACGCATTTGGTCGCCTAAGCCACGGAGAGCATCAACGGAATCTGCGCTAACCTTTTGAGTTAATACTTTTACGCCTTTGATTTCTTGAACCTTATCAGCTACGTCAGAAACTTGAGCCTTAGCAATTTCATTTGCCAATTCTTCAACTTTCTTTTGAGTTGCCTTGAGTTCTGCTTGGAGAGCTTCCAGACGAGAAGGAACATCAACTACGCGGCATTTCAAGCTTGCAGCAAGACCTTTAACCATTTCTTCGGTTTCTTTTACATGAGCTACTGCACCATGACCAGTTACAGCTTCGATACGACGTACGCCTGCACCGCTGGAACCTTCGGAAACGATTTTGAACATACCGATTTGAGCAGTATTTTCTACATGAGAACCACCGCAGAATTCCATGGAGAAACCAGGAACAGTTACTACGCGAACAATGTTGCCATATTTTTCGCCAAAGAGTGCAGTTGCACCTTTCTTTTTAGCTTCTTCGATAGGCAGTTCTTCGATTACAACACCTTTAGAAGCGAGGATTTGTTCATTTACAAGTGCTTCTACTTCTTTGAGTTCTTCTTCAGTTACAGCAGAGAAGTGAGAGAAGTCAAAACGCAGACGATCAGGACCTACGTAGGAACCTGCTTGGTTTACATGGCTACCAAGAACTTGTTTAAGAGCTGCATGCATTAAGTGAGTTGCGGTATGGTTACGAGCAATGTCAAGCTTACGAGCGGTTTCAACTTGGAAAGTTACAGCATCGACAACTTGAACAATGCCTTCAACAACGGAACCAACCATGATGATTGCACCATCGGGCAATTTTTTGGTAGTAGTTACTTCTACGAGACCAGTAGGAGCAACGATTTTACCGATATCACCCAATTGGCCGCCACCTTCAGCATGGAACGGAGTTACGTCGCAGATAATTGCAACATCGGTGCCGTCTTGAGCGCTTTCGATGGGTTGAGCATCATCTGCAGGATACATCTTAACGATGGAACCAGCTTGTACAGCTTCGTCAGCCTTGAGAGCAGCTACATCGATACCACGAGTATTGTATACTACGGGCATACCAGCTTTAGCGTTACGAGCTTGACGAGCAGTTTGACGTTGAACTTCAAGAGCAGCATCAAAGCCTTCTTTATCCATGGTCATGCCTTGTTCTTCAAGAATTTCGGCAGTTAATTCCCAGGGGAAACCAAAGGTATCGTTCAGACGGAATGCAGCAGCACCATCGAGAACAGTTTTACCTTCAGCTTTGCATTTAGCGATTTCTTCGTTTAAGAGTTCGCTACCTTGTTTAAGAGTACGCAGGAAGGAGGTTTCTTCCATTTCGATTACTTTCATGATGTAATCGCGTTTTTCGATGAGGTTAGGATATTGTTTACCATAAAGGTTCATAACAACATCTACAGCGCCTGCCAAGAACATTTTTTCAATGCCCAACAGACGACCATGACGAACTGCACGGCGCAGGATACGACGGAGAACGTAGCCACGGCCTTCGTTAGAAGGAAGAATGCCATCGCCAATCATAAAGGTCATGGAACGAGCATGGTCAGCAATAACCTTCAAGGATACTTTGGTTTTAGGATCTGCACCATATTCAACGCCTGCTTGATCAGCAGCATATTGAACGATGGGGAAAATCAAGTCAGTTTCAAAGTTGGAAGGACAGCCTTGGATAACGGAAGCAAGACGTTCCAAACCGCAGCCAGTATCGATGTTTTTGTTCTTGAGCGGAGTGTAAGAACCATCGTCATTTTTGTTAAATTGAGTGAATACCAGGTTCCAGATTTCCAGGAAACGGTCACAGTCGCAGCCTACAGTACATTCAGGTCTGCCACAGCCACGTTCTGCACCAAGGTCAATATGGATTTCGGAGTCAGGACCGCAGGGACCACCAGTGGAAATTTCCCACCAGTTTTCTTCCAAACGAACGATGCGTTCATCAGGAACACCTACAACATTGTGCCAAATATCATAAGCTTCGTCGTCTTTAGGATAGATGGTTACCCAAAGTTTATCTGCAGGAAGGCCCATTTCTTTGGTCAGGAATTCCCAAGACCAAGGAATGATTTCGGCTTTGAAATAATCGCCAAAAGAGAAGTCGCCCAACATTTCAAAGAAGGTATGGTGGCGAGCAGTACGACCTACGTTTTCAATATCACCGGTACGTACGCATTTTTGGCTAGTTGCAATACGGGTACGAGGGGGTTTCATTTTACCAGTAAAGAAAGGTTTAAACGGAGCCATACCAGCACCGATAATTAACAAAGAGGGGTCATCTTGGGGAATCAAAGATGCAGAAGGAAGAATCAAATGTTGTCTTTCCTCGAAAAATTTCAAGAACTTTTCGCGGATTTGATCACCTGTTAAATATTGCATAATTCAGTTCTCTCCTTAAATATAATTTGCGTAAAATCGCATAGTTTCACTATTAAAACATACAATAAAAATTATATAGTTTTTTAGAACATTAGTCAATGTATACATACATGCCTATATGTAGTCGTGGAATTCCATCAGATCTTTTTAGGTCTCTTTCCTCTGTATCCAATAGTAGGCAAATCCCACTCATACTCATAAGCCGCAATGCGGATAATTGTTACCAGCAAGGCACAAAGCAGCATTGCCAAATCCTGAGGCACGTAATCCATTAGCAAACGATAAGCAATAGCGCCTGCAATCGATGCGCACGCATAAATCTGTTTGCGCAAAATCTTAGGTGTTACGCCAGCTAGCACGTCGCTTATAGCGCCCCCGCCTACGCCCGTCAGAACGCCTAAAAATACTGTAAAGGCCGCATAGTGCCCATAGCCTGCCATGATATCTACATTTACTCCTATTGCAGTAAACATACCCAAGCCAATAGCATCAGAAATATTCAAAACCTGCTTAAATTTTTCCTTTGAGATGAAGATGTTCGCATCAACACGATACTTAATTTCGCAGAATACACACAAAGACGTCAAGATGGCAAGAGTTGGACATACAGGACTAGTAAAAAGACTTGGTGGATTGATGTTTAAAATTACATCGCGCATAAAACCACCACCAAGAGCCGTTACAACCCCAAGTACAACAATACCAAATATATCCATTCGATGCACTACCCCACTCATAGCGCCAGATATGGCAAAAGCGATAGTGCCCAAAATCTCACAAAAAAACTGCATGCTCATACTTTCTCCCCAGTTTAAGACTAAATTTTACTCCGTCCTTTTACCTGAGAGATTAGAACATACAGCTCCCTTGCACCTTCGGTTTTCAATTAACTTTGAAATCTCCAGAGTCGTGTCCACGCACAGTCCCGCCTTACAGCGCCTGAAATTTTTGATTCTTCGGCAGGCATTGCCTTCTCCTGTGCGTTTCTACCACAATTATTTTTTTATTTAGATCTTATTCAAAAGAAAGAGATCTAATGCATTTTTGAATGTCTTGCGCAGTACCCGGTTTCGGATTCATAGGATAGTTGGATTCGATTTTATACCAATGATGGTTAACCAAGAACATAGAAACCATTTGATAATGGCGTTCTTTGTCTGCACCCAAAGTGGTAGCAATAACACGAATTTCGCTACGCAGAGGATGTTCAACATAACCACATTGCATCAGTCTAGCGCGAGGATTCTTTTTCATGTAGTCAGCTTTAACTTCTTGAAGAAGAACTTCACGAGCAGAGCTCATGATTTTGTTCAAGCTTTCGGTAGCAATTGCTTTTTGGCTCTTGGTCATGGTCATGGAAATTTTGTCGCCTTGAGCAGCAAAGATTGCGTCGCCACCAGTGGTAACGGACCATTCAGAAGGAACAACTAAGGAAACCTTTTCAGCGGAATTATCAACGTTTTGCCAACCTTCAGCAGCGAATGCAGCAGATGCTACAGCCATGCTAGCAACTACAAGGGCAGTGCCCATAACTTTTTTGAAATTCATAATAAACCTCCAAAAATTGTTGAATTATGAATGCGGATTTAAGAATTCGTAACCTATAACCATCGTTCATAACTCATATTTACTATTCGTTATATTAATCAATATTAATTCAAACCTAACAGAATTATTCTACCATACTTTTATTAAATTAGCAATTAACATGACTAATCGGAGTACAAATAATAATGTGACAGAGAAGCTAATCCCTGTCACATCACACAGAACAATTTTGAATTTATAAATCAGTATTCACAATTATTTCTTAAAGATTTTGCCAATCACAGGACTTAAAAGGGATAATAGTGCAGCACCTAAGAAGAAGAGGCACAGAGGACGGGTATAGAAAATGCTGAATGCACCGTCGCTCATAATCAGGGAACCAACAAAGTTTTGTTCTGCCATGCCGCCCAGAATGATACCGATAATAACAGCACTCATGCTGAAGCCAAGCTTATTCAGGAAATACCCAACAAAGCCAGAGAATACCATAAGATATACGTCATTCATGGAGTTGTTGTAGGAATAAGTACCTACGAAGGTCATCATCATGATGATTGGTAACAGAATATGCATAGGTACAGTTACAACTTTAACAAAGAAACGAATCAGGGAGAAACCCATCAACCCCATTACCAGGTTAGCCAATAAAAGGCCAATAAAAATTGCATAAACATCTGGAGCCTTTTCAACAAAGAGCAAGGGACCAGGTTGCAGACCTTGAACCATGAGCGCACCCATCATAATAGCAGTTGCGCCATCGCCAGGAATACCCAAAGTAAGAACAGGAATGAACGCGCCACCGGATACAGCATTGTTACCAGCCTCGGAAGCACAAATGCCTTCAGGCTCGCCATTACCAAAATTATCTTTATGCTTGGACCAACGTTTAGCTTGGTCATAGGACACGAAGGAAGCAATATCTCCGCCAGTACCAGGAACGCAACCAATAAAGGTGCCAATAAAAGAAGAGCGGAAAAGAGTTACTATAACGCGTTTAATATCTTCCATGCTAGGGAGAACGCGATCTATAGAGAGTTTTTGCTCAATGTTATCCTTGTGGTAGTAATCTTCCACGCTAGCAAGAACTTGAGCAAATGCAAACACACCAATTAAAACAGGAATAAAGCTTACGCCCCCGATGAAATAAGTAGTGTCCAAAGTAAAGCGAACTGCGCCACTCATATCATCAATGCCAACGGTTGCCAAGAAAAGTCCAAACAGACCACCCATAATGCCTTTAACAACGGAGCCAGAGGATACGGATGTGATGATGGACAAACCAAAAATTGCCAGAGCAAAGTATTCAGGCTTGGAGAATTGCAGAGCAACCTTGGCCAATTGTGGAGCAAGAAGAATCAAGCAAATGGTACTGAATACACCGCCGAAGGTTGAAGCCATGGTAGAAAGACCAAGAGCACGACCCGGTTGATGCAGCTTGGTAGCCATGGGATAGCCATCCAAAGTAGTAGCTACGGAAGCAGGAGTACCAGGTGTTTTCAAAAGAATTGCGGAAATAGAACCGCCATAGATTGCACCGCAGTAAATACCAAGGAGCATCAGGATACCACCAATGCCCTTAATAGTAAAAGCCAACGGAAATAACAGGGCAAGACCCATATTAACAGAAAGACCGGGCATGCAACCGAAGGCAATACCAACGATTACGCCAGCAACAAGAACTAGAAGATTCATAGGTACGAGGACCATACCCAAAGCACTTAAAACATCTGCCATTGTACTGCCCTCCCCTTACATAAAGAATGGTTTCGGCATCTGAGTTTTGAGCAGCATGCCAAATACCAAATAGATAAAGAGCACAGTTCCAAAAGTTGTCAGAGCAATGCCTTTTTTATTACGATAATCAACGAGATACATAACTGCAGGAATGGCAAGAATTGCAGCCCCGTAGAAGCCAATGATGCTGATTAAAGCGGTAAATACCACAACCAATCCCATCATAACATATACACGCTTATTAGCAGGACCAGTCAGTTTTACCTCTTGAGTTTCCAATTCTTTGCCATTAGCAAAGGTATAGCCCAACAGAATCGCTGCACACACAAACAAAGCAGCTCCTAAAGCAAAGGGCCAAAAGCCAGGACCAGGACCATTAGTACTAAATTCCATGGGGAAAGAAGCCGCTGCTTGCATAATAAGGCCGGCAATAACTAAACCTAAAACGCCAACCACGCAATTACATTTTTTCATATTTATCATATTATCTAACCTACCAAATATAATTTTAGCATAGAATATATTTTATCATAGGAAATCTTACTTATGCAATTTATATTTCTTATCAACTCAGAAAAAGCAAAAATATAACAAAGAAACACAAAACGCTCAGAGTGCGTAAGATACAAGGCGGGATGAGGAAGGCGTACTTTTACGGTACGTCGACCGAGGAGAACAACGCAGATTGTGCGCTATAAGCATTTTTTTAAAGTAGAACAAAAAATCACAAAATGCTTAGAGTGTACAAGCTGCTAGGCCGACGAGGGAGTCGTACTCTTGTGGTACGTCGACGATTCCCAACGAAGTAGATTACGTGCTATGAGCGTTTTCCCCGACAGAACACAAAAATCCCGTAGCATTCGCTACGGGATTTTATTATCGTATGGCAGGGGCACTAGGATTCGAACCCAGATTAACAGTTTTGGAGACTGTTGCTCT
>JAKSOJ010000067.1 GCA_024405645.1 Phascolarctobacterium sp.
TTCTTAGTAACCTTGTACAACAGGCTCTCACCATTATTTACAATACTTTAAGTGGTATGGGTTTTGCCAATTATGGTATTGCAATTATCGTTTTAACTGTGCTCATTAAACTTGCTCTTCATCCCTTGACTGTTAAGCAAATGACTTCTATGAAGAAAATGACTGACATTCAACCCAAGATGAAAGAGCTGCAAGAAAGATATAAAGACGATAAAGATCGTTTAAATTTCGAACTTGCAAACCTTTATAAAAAAGAAGGAGTTAATCCTCTTAGCGGTTGTCTTCCTCTTTTAATTCAAATGCCTATTATGATTGGTATTTTCTATGGTATTCGTGATTTCCAATATGTTGGGCCTACCAATTTCCTTTGGTTGGAAAGCATTGCTAATCCGGATCCTACCTACATTCTTCCTATTCTTTCTGCTCTTACTACTTTGATTAGTTCTAAACAAATGTCTGGCAGTGCTCCTATGGGTGGTGGCGCTAATGGATTTTTGATGACCTATGGTATGCCTGTTTTCATTGGCTATATCAGCATCGATTTTCCTGCTGGTTTGGTTCTTTATTGGGTAGTAATGAACATCATGCAAATTGCTCAACAAGCAATGATTAGCAAATCTAACTAAAGATAGATATAGTAATTCAGGAGATAGAAAATGGCTTTTGTTATTAAAACTGGTAAAAGTGTAGAAGAAGCAATTAACAGCGCTTTAAGCGAATTAAATGTTTCTCGTGACGAAGTAGAAGTTGAAGTAATTAAAGAAGCTAAATCTGGATTCTTTGGATTCTTTGGTAGTGATGCAGAAGTACGCGTAACTGTTAAAGAAGTAAAAAAAGAAGAAGTTGAAGCAATTACTGAAACTGTTGAAGTTAAAAAAGAAGAAAAAACTGTTGAAGAAGCACTTGATGAAGCAAAACTTGCTATTAAAGGTGTTGCTTCTGCAGCAGCAGCAACTCTTGATAAAAAAGTTTCCGAACTTAAAGAAGATGCAAAACTTGCAGCTGATGATTTAGCTAAAAAGACTGTTGAAGCTAAAGATAAAGCTGTAGATAGTGCAATCGGTACTCTTGAAAGCATTAAATCTGATAAAGCTGAAAAGAAAGAAGTTCGTGAGAGAAAATATGCTGTAAATGATGAATCCATTGCAGCAGCAAGAGAATTCTTGCAAAAGATTTTCAAAGCAATGCATATTGATGTACAAATGGAAAAATTCGTTAATAAAAACGATGGTACCGTAACCTTCAAATTGCATGGCGATGATATGGGCATCTTAATTGGTAAACATGGTCAAACTCTTGATTCTCTTCAATATTTAACCAATTTGGTTGCTAATAAAAATAGCAATGAACGTGTTCGCGTAGTAATCGATGTTGAAGATTATCGCGATCGTCGTGTTGAAACTTTAACTCGTTTGGCAAGAAGACTTGCAGACAAAGTTAAAAAATCCGGTGAGCGTGTAGCTCTCGAACCCATGAATCCTCATGAAAGAAAAATCATTCATATGGCTTTACAGGGTGACCGTCGCGTTACTACATTAAGCGAAGGTGACGATCCTAACCGTCATGTAGTAATTGAATTAAAGAAATAATTTTTTCACACAAACCCAGTAAGTAATTTACTGGGTTTCTCTTTTAAGCTTGATGCTTGGAGGAAAAAATGATTGAAGATACAATCAGTGCTGTAGCAACTGCTCTTGGTGAGGGTTCTGTTGGCATTATTCGTATAAGTGGTGAACAAGCTTTAGAAATTGGCGAAAAACTTTTTAAAGCAGCATCAAAGAAAAAAATAGTTGAATATCCTGTAAATACTTTAGTATATGGTCATGTTTATGACTTAGATGGAAGTTTAGTTGATGAAGTTCTTGCAGTTTATATGAAAGCTCCTCGTTCTTACACTGCTGAGGATGTTGTAGAATTGCAATGTCATGGTGGCGTGCAATCTTTAAAGAAACTTTTACAGCTTACTTACGCAGTAGGTGCAAGACCTGCAGAACCTGGTGAGTTTACCAAACGTGCATTTTTAAATGGTCGTATTGATTTAACCCAAGCTGAGGCTGTTATGGATATTATCCAATCACGTAGTGAACAAGGCTTAAAGTTAGCAGCTCGTCAACAACAAGGTCAATTAGCTAAAGAATTGAGGGCTTTACGTCGTAGTTTAGTTGATGTAATAGTAAATCTTGAGGCAGTTATTGATTATCCGGAAGAAGATATTGAGGATGTTACTTATAATAAAGTAACTGATACTTTAGATACAACTTGTAACGAAATTGAAAGACTTTTGAGTCATGCACATACTGGTAAAATTTTACGCGAAGGTCTAAGAACTGTTATCGTCGGTCGTCCAAATGTTGGTAAATCCAGTCTTTTAAATGCTCTTTTACGCGAGGAAAGAGCTATTGTTTCTGAATATGCAGGAACAACTCGCGATGTTATTGAAGAGCAGCTTTTAATTGATGGAGTACCACTTGTTTTGGCAGATACTGCTGGTATTCATGCAACTGATGATTTTGTTGAAAAAATAGGTGTTGAACGTAGTTTAAAACTTATGCAAGACGCAGAGCTTGTTATTTGCGTTGTAGATGGTTCTCAAGGATTAAAATCTGAAGATGAAGAAATTTTAAAAGCCGCAGAAAGCAAAGCATGTGTTATAATAGTAAACAAGAGTGATTTGACTCAGCTTGCAGATATTTCAGTTTTAGAAAATCGTTTCGGAAAAGAAAAAGTTCTTACATTATCTGCTAAAACTTTAACAGGTGTTGAAGAATTTACTACTTGGTTAAAGAATTACGTATATGGACAAGAGGGAGCTTTGGGAGATGGTATTTATGTACAAAATGCTCGACATGAAAACCTTCTTAGAGAAGCTTTAAGATCTCTTGAGGATGCTAAAATGGCAGCAGAGGGTATGCTTCCGTATGATTGCATAGTTATTGATGTACGTAATGCAATAGATATGTTAGGTGAAATAACTGGTGATACCGTTCATGATGAGATAATTAATGAAATATTCTCTCGTTTTTGTATCGGTAAATAAACTAAGGACAGAAAAAGATGAGATATGTTACTGATAGTTTTGATGTAGTTGTAATAGGGGCTGGCCACGCCGGAGTTGAAGCAGCATTGGCAGCAGCAAGATTAGGTGGTAAAACACTTCTTGCTACTTTATCAATGGATAATGTTGCCCTTATGCCTTGCAATCCTTCCATTGGCGGACCTGCAAAAGGTCATCTTGTAAGAGAAATTGACGCTTTGGGTGGACAAATGGGTATAAGTGCCGATTTGGCTTGTATTCAAATGCGCATGTTAAATACTGGCAAAGGTTATGCAGTGCATGCATTGCGTGGTCAAGAAGATAAATTTTACTATCATACAATTATGAAGGAGATTGTGGAAAATCAAGAGAATCTTGAATTAAAACAGCTCATGATTGATAAGATTGTAGTAGAAAATGATCAAGTTGTAGGTGTAGAAGCGGAGACTGGCGAATTTTTTGAAGCAAAAGCCGTAATTCTTGCAACTGGTACATATTTACGTGGTCGTATTGTATATGGCCAAGTTAACTATCAAAGTGGTCCTAACGGACTTAGAAGCGCAGAAAAGCTTTCTGCTTCTTTGTTGGAGCATGGAGTAGAGCTTATGCGTTTCAAGACTGGTACACCGGCTCGTATTGATGCTCGTACTTTGGATTATTCAAAAATGGAACGTCAAGATGGCGATGAAACTATTCGTAATTTCTCATTTATTAGCGATATAAAAACTAGAATTCAAGTTCCTTGTTATCTCACATATACTAACGAAGATACACATAAAATTATTCGCGATAATTTACACCTGTCTGGTATGTTCAATGGAATGGTAGAAGGTGTTGGTCCTAGATATTGTCCTAGCATTGAATCTAAAATTGTTCGTTTTGCAGGCAAAGATCGTCATCAACTTTTTATAGAACCAGAGGGTAGACATACTAATGAAATGTATGTTCAAGGTATGAGTTCTTCATTACCTGCTCATGTTCAATTACAATTTATGCGTACTATTCCAGGCTTGGAAAATTGTAAGATGATGCGTGCTGGATACGCAATTGATTATGATTGCTTGGATCCTTTACAATTAAAACCATCATTAGAACATAAAGTAATTAGTGGTTTATTCAGCGCAGGTCAATCGAATGGTACTAGTGGTTACGAAGAGGCTGCTGCTCAAGGTCTTATGGCTGGCATTAATGCTATGAATAAGATTAATGGAAATGAAGCATTTGTACTACGCAGAGATGAAGCATACATTGGTGTTTTAATAGACGACCTTGTTACTAAGGGAACTAATGAACCGTATCGTATGATGACTAGTCGTGCCGAATATCGCTTACTTTTGCGTCAGGATAACGCAGATTTACGTTTAACTGAAAAGGGTCGAAATCTTGGACTTGTAGATGATAAACGCTATAGTCTTTTTACAGAAAAAAGAACTGCTTTAGAACGTAATATAGAAGTTCTGAGCAAGATGAATATTTCTCCTTCTAATGAAAATAATGCTATTTTAGCTGCTCTTGGAACTACACCTCTTAGAACTGGTGCCAATATGCTTGATTTATTACGTCGTAAGGAATTGAGTTATGGTAAATTAAAAGAGGCGTTTGGTTTAGAAACTTTAGCTGATGCTGTTGAAGAGCAGGTTGAAGTTTTTGCTAAATATGAAGGATATATTGCAAAACAACGTCAAGAAGTTGAACGCGCACTTAAATTAGAAAACAAACGACTGCCAGAGAACATAGATTATCATGCAATTAAAGAATTATCTTCCGAGGCAGCAGAAAAATTAGATAAAGTTCGTCCTACTTCTATAGGTCAAGCGTCTAGAATTAGTGGGGTATCTCCAGCAGATATCAGTGTTCTGATGATTGCTTTAGAAGTAAGAAAACGTAAGGGAGAGTAAGATGTCTTTTACTGAAATTCTTGCTCAAAAGGCTGCTGAAGCTGGTTTAGAACTAAGCGAAAAGCAACTGGAACAATTCAATAAATATTATGAAATGTTGGTAGAAACTAACAAAGTAATGAATCTTACAGCCATAACAGAACCAGAGGATGTTGCGGTAAAACATATGGTTGATAGTTTGTTGGCATTTGATAAATCTTTTGCTAATAAAACATTAGCAGATGTAGGTACTGGCGCAGGATTTCCTGGAATTCCTTTAAAAATATATTGTCCAAGTCTTAAAGTTACATTGATAGATTCCTTAGGAAAAAGACTAAAATTCTTGGAAAATGTTATTAATGAGCTTGGTCTTGAAAATATATCTTGTGAGCATGCTAGAGCAGAGGATGCTGGAAAGAACAAGAAATTTCGGGAAAAGTTTGATCTTGTAACAGCAAGAGCAGTTGCTAGACTTTCTGTACTTAGCGAATATTGTTTGCCGTTAGTAAAAACTGGAGGAATGTTTATTGCTTTAAAAGGTAGTAAATATGCTGAAGAAATACTAGAAGGTGAACAAGCACTTAAAATTTTAGGTGGGAAAATACTAAGTAGCGAAGAAGTAAAACTTCCTGGTTTAGATGATGGACGCGCTATAATAAAAGTTAAGAAAATAAAACCGACGCCTGCGGCCTATCCGCGCAAGGCAGGTACTCCAGATAAACAACCTTTAGGTAGCAAATGAGGAGGCTTATTATGTATGTAGATGATGGATTTTCTTTAGCAGATACTGCGACTACAGTAATGCAAAATAAAATTGTTAAGGTTCCTGTGGACCAAATTTATCCTAATCCCTTTCAACCTCGTAAAACTTTTGATGAAGCAGCATTGAATGATTTAGCTGCATCTATTCAATTGTATGGTGTATTGCAACCTCTTTTAGTTGCTCCTGGAGAAAATGGCCAATATCTTTTGATTGCTGGCGAACGTCGTTTACGTGCATCTAAGATGGCAAAATTGGCTGAGGTCCCTGTAATTATTACAGATTACACTACTCAACAGATTGCAGAAATTGCTCTTATAGAAAATCTTCAACGCGAAGATTTGCACTATTTAGAGGAAGCAGAAGGTTATGAGCAACTTTTAAAAGAGTTTCACTTAACTCAAGAAGCCATGGCACAAAGAGTAGGCAAGAAGCAAAGTACAATTGCTAACAAATTGCGTTTATTAAAACTAAGTGATGCATGTCGTAAGCTTTTAGTTGAAAATGGTTTGACCGAGCGCCATGCGCGAGCTCTTTTAAAATTAGAAGATGATGAAAAGCGTCAAGAAGTTTTAAAAATTGTTGCACAAAGAAAATTGTCTGTTCGTCAAACGGAAGCTTACATTGAAAACTTGCTGAAGGTTGCACCACCTGCAAAACGTCGTATGATGATTGTTAATGATGTACGCATTTATTTGAACAGCATCAAACAAGTATATGGCATGATTAAAGATTCTGGCATTCCAGTTAATATGGAACAGGAAATGGATGGAGAGGATGTTATCGTAACTCTTCGCATAAAGAATCAGAAAAAACCCAAAGGTGGTATTTCGAAACCTCTTTTTAAGTAATGGATAAAAATTTGACCTCGACTATGTCGGGGTCTTTTTATTTTTAAAATATGAAATTTGTTATATTTTCACAAAAATTTGGCGTCACAGAAGCCTCTGTGAACGATTTTATTTGGATAGGCTGATGGATTATACCTATTTTGCCTAAAATCGCTTAAAAACGATTTTAGGCATGTTTCTGAGGTTTTTGCAAAATTTATGATAAACAGAGGGGAAATATTGACCTTTTGACCTTTGTTTCTTGTTTCTTTTTGTAAAAATGATGTTTCACGTGAAACATCAATGTGCTATAAAAATAAAAATGAAAAATTTCAAA
>JAKSOJ010000068.1 GCA_024405645.1 Phascolarctobacterium sp.
GCAGAAGAACTTATTGAAATTGCTCAGCCTAGAGCTGGACAAATTTTTGTATTAGGTTGCTCTACCTCGGAAATTCAAGGTGCCAAGATTGGTTCCAAGGCTAATCCTAATTTGGCAGTGGAAATGTTCAAGGCTCTTAAAGATGTTGTTGAAGGTCATGGCCTTTGTTTAGCTATTCAATGCTGCGAACATTTGAATCGCTCTTTGGTAGTCGAGGCTTCTACTTGCGATAAATATAATTTAACAGAAGTTACTGTGCGTCCAATTGCTCATGCTGGAGGATCAATGGCAACTGCAGCCTACGAGAATTTTAATTCGCCCGTAGTTGTAGAAACCATTTCTGCTCATTTAGGCATGGATATAGGACAAACTTTGATTGGCATGCACTTGAAGAGAGTAGCTGTTCCCGTTCGTCTTAAGCATAAGATGATTGGAGAGGCTATTTTGACTGCTGCACGGACTAGACCGCCTTTAGTTGGAGGAGAACGTGCTGCATACCCTGTAAAAAATTTGCGATAATCGCTTTATACTGCGTTGTCGAAAATTTGGAATTTAAGGATATTTGCGATAATCGCTCCATTTGTATTGTTTAAAGAGAAAGGAAGACATTAACATGAATTTGGAAAAGCTTGCTGTTGTTGACCCCGAACTTACTGGCTATATTAATGAAGAACTTGGCCGTCAAAGAAACAAAATCGAACTTATTGCTTCTGAAAACTTTGTAACTCCTGCAGTTATGGAAGCTATGGGCACTATTCTGACTAATAAATACGCAGAAGGCTATCCTGCACATCGTTATTATGGCGGCTGCGAATTTGTTGATAAGGTTGAAACCTTGGCTATTGAACGTTTGAAAGAACTTTTTGGCTGCAAATTCGCTAACGTACAAGCACATGCTGGTGCTAACACCAATACCGCAGTATATTTGGCATTTCTGCAACCTGGCGACACCATTATGGGCATGAACCTTTCCCAAGGTGGTCACTTGTCCCATGGATCCCCGGTTAATATTTCCGGTAAATTGTACAACGTTGTTCAATATGGCGTTGACGAAAAAACTGAAACCATTGATTACAATAAACTGGAAGCAATGGCTAAAGAATGCAAGCCCAAAATGATTGTTGGCGGTGCTTCTGCATATCCTCGTATTATCGATTTCAAACGCATGGCTGAAATTGCACACAGCGTTGGCGCACTTCTTCTCATCGACATGGCTCATATCGCTGGCCTCGTAGCTGCTGGCCTTCATCCGTCTCCGGTTCCTTATGCAGATGTAGTAACCTCTACTACTCATAAAACTCTGCGTGGACCTCGCGGTGGCATTATTCTGACCAATAACGAAGAATATGCAAAGAAAATTGATAAAGCTATTTTCCCTGGTCTTCAAGGTGGTCCTTTGATGCACATTATTGCTGCTAAGGCTTGTGCTTTTGGCGAAGCTTTGAAACCTGAATTTAAAGAATATCAACAAGGCATTATTGTAAACTGCAAAGCACTGGCTGATTCTCTTATGGCAGAAGGCCTGCGCCTTGTTTCCGGTGGTACCGATAACCATCTTTGCTTAGTTGATACCCGTAGCGTTGGTCTGACTGGCAAAGAAGCAGAAAAAATGTTGGATGATGTAGGTATTACCTGCAACAAGAATACTATTCCTAACGATCCTGCTTCCCCATTTGTAACCAGCGGTATTCGCCTGGGCTCTGCAGCAGGTACCTCTCGTGGCTTTAATGCAGCTGATTTCACCGAAATTGGTAAGATTATTGCTCTGGTACTGAAAAATCCTGGCGATTGCTGTGCAGTTGCCGAAGCAAAAGAACGCGTTGCTAAACTTTGCAAGGCTTATCCTATGTATCCTGGTATGGATAAATAATCCACAATTCATAGATTGTATAGAGGAGTGAAAAAATGGCTGAACACATCCGTCCTGATTGGGATGAATACTTTATGGAAATTGCTACTGTTGTAAGCAAGAGATCCACCTGTCTTAGACGTAGTGTGGGCGCAGTAATTGTTAAAAATAAGCAAATTGTTGCCACTGGTTATAATGGAACTCCTAAAAATTTGTCTCACTGTGCTGAGGTTGGTTGTCTGCGTGAACAGTTGAAGGTTCCCTCTGGTAAAAATCATGAGCTTTGTCGTGGTATCCATGCAGAGCAAAATGCTGTTGTACAAGCGGCTTATCATGGTGTATCCGTGAATGGTGGTACTGTTTATTGCACCCATCAACCCTGTGTGGTTTGCACTAAGATTCTTATCAATGCTGGCATTGAACGTATTGTTTACGCTAATCCTTATCCCGATAAATTGGCTGAGGATATGATGGCGCAATCAGGAATTAAAATTGATGTTTTGAAGTGATATCTTTTGGAGAAAGCGCTTATGAATAAACAAATTTTGCTTTCTGGCGGTGCCGGATTTATTGCTTCTCACACAGCAGTGGCCTTACTTGAAGCAGGCTATGATGTAATTGTTGTTGATAATTACGTCAATTCTTGCGCTGAGTCCATTGCCCGTGTAGAAAAAATAACTGGCAAGTCTGTTAAGCTTTACGAATTGGATGTGGCTGATAGAGCTGCGCTGTCAAAGGTTTTTGCGGCAAATTCTATTGACTGCGTGATTCATTTTGCAGGTCTCAAGGCTGTTGGCGAATCCGTGCAGCTTCCTATTAGATATTACCGTAATAATCTAGATACTACCCTGACCCTGCTAGAAGTTATGGCAGAGTTTAATGTAAAAAATATTGTCTTTTCTTCTTCTGCAACCGTATATGGAAACAATGCTCATGTTCCTTTTGTAGAAACAATGCCAAGAGGTTGCTGTAGTAACCCATATGGTTGGACAAAGGTTATGATTGAGCAAATCTTAGAGGATGCAACTGTTGCTGACAAGGAACTGTCCGTAGTGCTTTTGCGTTACTTTAATCCTATCGGTGCGCATAAGAGTGGTATGATTGGTGAAGATCCTCAGGGTATTCCCAATAATCTTATGCCCTTTGTAACTCAGGTTGCCGTAGGTAAGCGTGAGAAACTCACTGTTTTTGGTGGCGATTACGATACTCCTGATGGAACCTGTCAAAGAGATTACATTCATGTTATGGACTTGGCTGAAGGGCATGTCAAGGCAGTGGATTTCGCTCTACAAAACAAAGGTACAGAAATCTTTAACTTAGGAACAGGCATACCCTATAGTGTGTTAGATATCGTCAATACCTTTAGCAGAGTTAACGGCTTGGAACTAAAATACGAGATTGGTCCAAGACGTGCAGGGGATTTACCGCGCCTTTGGGCAGATGCATCTAAAGCTGAAAAAATACTCGGTTGGAAAGCTAAATGTAATCTGGAAGATATGTGCCGAGATTCTTGGAATTGGCAAAAAAATAATCCCAACGGCTATAAAAAATAGCTAGATAACAAAAGTATTTAGCCAATATATCTAATGAATACATTATAATTTTTGCATTAATAAAATTTAAGTGCTATAATTAGCACATCGACGGAGATGGAGCAATCTATCTCCGTTTTATTTTTGATAAAAACACATAAGTTTGATATAATATTAATAATAACTTTATAGAGGGGATTTAGGGAGGATTTTTATGAAGGTAGAATTTACAAAAATGCATGGTTGTGGCAACGATTATGTATATGTTGATTGCACTAAAGAAGAGCTGCCGGAAATGGGTAAAATTTCCGAGTATGTTTCTAGACGTCGCTTTAGCATTGGTAGTGATGGATTAATCTGCATTTGCAAATCCGATGTTGCGGATTTTAAGATGCGTATGTTCAATCAAGACCAAAGCGAAGGCAAAATGTGTGGCAATGGTATTCGTTGTGTTGCAAAATATGTGTACGATAAAGGTCTGACCGATAAAACTACTATTGCGATTGAAACACTTGCAGGCATCAAAATTATTGATGTGACCGTTGAGGAGGGAAAAGTTGTGGAAGCTAAAGTTGATATGGGCAAACCGATATTCAGATGTCCGCAGATTCCGATGATTTCTGATCATTATATTTTTGTTGATCAAGGCTTGGTTCTTAGTGACAATTATGGTGAGGAAAAGGTTGTATTTAATGGTACTGCAATCTCCATGGGTAATCCTCACTTTGTAACCTTCGTTGAAGATGTAGATGCTTTGAATTTGGAGGAATTAGGTCCTCAATTCGAACATCATCCACTTTTCCCGGAAGGTGTTAATACTGAATTTGTTCAAGTAATTGATAAAAATACCGTAAAATTCCGCGTTTGGGAACGTGGCAGTGGCGAAACCTTCGCATGTGGTACTGGTGCTTGTGCAGTAGCTGTTGCATCCATCATGCTTGGTAATGCTGGTAAAAAAGGTCAACCTTTAACCGTAATTTGTAAGGGTGGTACTTTACAAATTACTCATGAAAAGAACGACCATGTCATGATGCAAGGTCCTGCTGAAACCGTGTGTGATGGCACTATTGAAATTCCAGAAGAAGTAATTAAATAATATTTGGAATACAATTTTATTTTGAGGGGTGAATATTATGGCATTAGTGAATAAAAATTACGCCAATTTAAAAGAGTCTTATTTGTTTGCGGACATTGCGCATAAAGTAGCAGACTTTCAAAAAGCAAACCCAGATAAAAAAGTTATAAAAATGGGTATTGGTGATGTAACTCTGCCTCTTAGCAAGGTAGTGTGTGATGCTATGGCTAAAGCAGTTGCTGAAATGGCAGTGAAAGAAAGTTTCCGTGGCTATGGTCCTGAACAAGGTTACGATTTTCTTCATGATGCTTTAGTTAAATATTATGCATCCTTCGGTGTAGAACTGGAATCTACCGAAATTTTCATTTCCGATGGTGCTAAATCTGACTGCGGTAACATTACCGATATTTTCGATAACAGCAATACTATCCTTATTCCTGATCCGGTTTATCCAGTTTATTTGGATACCAATGTAATGTGCGGTCGTAATATCATTTATATGGATGGTACTCCTGAAAATAATTTCTTGCCCATGCCGGACGAAAATGTGCATGCAGACGTAGTATATCTCTGCTCTCCGAACAATCCTACTGGCGCTGTTTACAATAAAGAACAGCTTGAAGCTTGGGTTGCTTGGGCAAAGGCTAATGATGCTGTAATTCTTTTCGATGCTGCTTACGAAGCTTTTGTTACTGATCCTGCAATTCCTCGTTCTATTTTCTTGATTGAAGGCGCGAAGGAATGTGCTATCGAGCTTTGCTCCTTGTCTAAAACTGCAGGCTTTACCGGAACTCGCTGTGGTTATACCGTTGTGCCGCACGCTTTGGTTCGTAAAAACGCTGATGGTAAAGAAATGAGCCTGAACAAAATGTGGCTCCGTCGTCAAACTACCAAGTTTAACGGTGTTCCCTACATCATTCAACGTGGTGCAGAAGCTGTATTCAGTCCTGAAGGTGTTGCAGAATGCCGTGCAAGCATTGCATATTACCAAGAGAATGCTCGTATTATGATGGAAGGCTTGGACAAAGTTGGCATTAAATATTTTGGTGGCGTTCATTCTCCGTACATTTGGCTGCAATGTCCTAACGGAATGGGTTCTTGGGAATTCTTCGATTTCCTTTTAAATGAACTTGCTTTGGTTGGTACTCCTGGTGCTGGTTTTGGTAAGAATGGCGAAGGCTATTTGCGCTTGACTGCTTTTGGCTCTCGTGAAAATACTATCGAAGGCATTGAAAGACTTGTAGCAAAGTTAGGAAAATAATCATTAAATAAAGAGGTCCTCACCTACAATGGTGAGGACTTTTGTTTTTGACATAGAAAAAACATTTATCTTATATATTATAAGGACAATGAAAAGAATATATTTTAAAAGTGCAAATGATAAATATTTGTGAAATCTAGGAGTGAAACCCATACTAAGCAAATAAGTTCTTGCAGTAATTTTTAAAAAATATTATAATTAGGTCATAATTTTGATAAGAAAGTCATTTCTATTCATAATAGGAGGATAAAATAATGAAAAAATATTTAACTATGGCTTTGACTACCATGATGGTAGCTGCTACTGCTGTATGCTTTGCTGCAAACGGCAAAATTCTCGACGCTGAAGAAGCAATCGCAGAACAATATGCAAATGGCGCTTTCTACAAAAAAATTGCTCCTTTCATGAGTGCTAATATGCAAGCTAATATGAGCGAAGCTAATTATGTTGAAATGCAAAAACAATTTGCTCAAGGTTTGGGTAAGATTAACATTTTGAGAATGCGCGAATATGGTCGTTATGACGATGCTGATGTTTTGACCTACCAATTAGCAACTGAGAAAGTTCCTGTAGCTCAATACAAATTTATTTTCAAGGTAGTTGGCGAAAAACCGATGTTGGAAGATGCTTTTATTGAAGTTCCTACACCGAAAGAAGCTGCTCCTCAAAAATAATTATAAGAATTCTAATAAATGTTAACGGCTCTGTTTTTAACAGAGCCGATTTCGTTTTTTTGAAAACTTTATGAAAAATATTTTTTTAGTTTAAAATCAGATATATTGTGGCAATTTATTACCCAATCAATAGATATAGTATAAAATGTAAGAAACCAGCAATATGACAACATTTTATGGCCGATGAAAGCAATTTAGTACCTATTGACAAGGCTGTTTAAAAGTAATAAAATACAATTACTCTCGAAAATGACGTGGGCAATAAAATATTTTTAAAAATTTTATAAAATAAGTGTTGACAAGTCATGCAGAAAGTAGTATTATATACAAGTCGCTGCGATACAGCGGCGCGAACCTTGAAAACT
>JAKSOJ010000069.1 GCA_024405645.1 Phascolarctobacterium sp.
ACTCTCCAAGCGGCCGAGGTTGAAGAATACGGAATGTTCTACGCGCCGCTATAGAAAGTTCTTCGAAAAATCTTTACGCAGGAAAGACGGAACAATCGTTAAGTTTTTCGAAAGAAGGCACATGAGCGAATTCTGGTTATGGCAAACTCTTTTTGCCTAGGCTTTTGCGAGGAGGCAAAAGCCGGAGTTTCCCGCGCTTTTCAAAAGCGCGCCCACTTTACCTTTTGTCATTTCGCTTTCGGGGTCGAAAGGGAAATGACGTATAGGAAGAAAAAAGAAAGGAAAAAACAGCAGGTTATTTATGATATATGTTTCTGATTACATTTCGCCCATTGGAAAAATAACTTTAGCCGCCACAGATGAGGGAATCATTGGCGCTTGGATAGAGGGGCAGAAATATTTTTTTAATAAAATAGAGCAAAAAGATTTGGTATGCCAAGAGAATGAAGAGCTACGCAAGGCGAAGGCTTGGCTTGACGATTATTTTGCAGGCAAGAAGCCTGAACTTACCCGTCTGAAATTGGCGCCCAAAGGCAGCGAATTTGCTATGGCTGTTTGGAAAGTCTTGCGAGAGATTCCATATGGTGAGACTACAACTTATGGTGAAATTGCTAAAAAAATTGCAGAGCAAAAAGGCTTGAAGCGTATGTCTGCTCAAGCAGTTGGAGGAGCAGTAGGGCATAACCCCATATCCATAATTGTTCCTTGTCATAGGGTTGTTGGTTCCAACGGTAGCCTTACTGGCTATGCGGGAGGAATTGAAATCAAGGCAAAGCTGCTAGCACATGAAGAGGCCAATAAATTATAATAGTTATTAGAAATGTTTAATTTTCATGAACTGTTTAAAATTTACAACTTGCTTTTCGATAGTTAGATTTTATCGAACAGCTATAACTTATAAATTAAACTTTTCAAATCGCTTTGTGATTTGGTCCTTCACTCAGCACTATGCACTATGAACTCATAACTAATTTTGTGCTTTGGCATTTATCAAATAGTGAAATTATGATATAATTAACAGAATACTCGTATAAATAATTAATGTGATTTTGAAATAAAATTGCAAATTAAGTATAGCGATATAGGAGGCAAAATAATGGCAAAAGATTCTAGCTTTGACGTTGTATCCCAAGTTGACATGCAAGAAATGGACAACGCAGTTAACCAAGTTAAAAAAGAAATTTCCCAACGCTACGATTTCCGTGGTTCCAATGCAACTGTAGAACTTTCTGATGATTGCATTAAACTCACCGCTGAAGACGATTACAAGGCAGGCGCAATCCTCGATATGCTCCGCCAAAAAATGGCTAAACGTGGTATTCCTCTGCGTGCCATCGTTCCTGGCAAAATCGAACCCGCTGCAAAAAATACTGTTCGCCAAGAGCTGAAAATCCAACAAGGCATTTCCAAAGAAGCAGGCAAGAAAATTGTTGCAGCAATCAAAGCATCTAAATTAAAAGTAAATGCTCAAATTCAAGATAACCAAGTTCGCGTTTCTGGCGCTAAAAAAGACGATTTGCAAGCAGTAATTCAATTGTTGAAAGCAGATGATTTTGGCGTAGATCTGCAATTTATCAATATGCGTTAATTTGTTTTTTTATGGAGGAGAAGATTATGAATTACAAGGAAGTCCTTGATGCTGCTCGTGGCAATATTGGCCCCGTTTGCAAAGCTTGCCCCGTTTGCAATGGTAAAGCATGTGGCGCACAAATTCCTGGCCCTGGCTCTCGCAATGCACAAGCTGTATTGAACTGGGATGCTTGGCAAAGAGTTCGTTTGAACATGGATACCCTTTGCCCTGGTGATACCGTTGATATGACCTTCGAATTCGCTGGCAAATCCTTTAAGATTCCCGTATTCGCTGGCCCTGTTGGCGCTATGAAAATGCACTATGGCGAAAAATACACCGATATCGAATACAACAATGTATTGGTTCCTGGCTGTGCAAAAGCTGGTATCGCTGCTATGACCGGTGACGGCGTTAATGGTGGCATGATGGAAGCTGCTTCCGTTGCTATTAAAGCTTGCGATGGCGTTGGCATTCCTACCTGCAAACCCTGGTATAAAGATGTTGTTGCTCAAAGAATGCAACTCGTTAAAGAATCTGGTTCCTTTGCAGTTGCAATGGACGTAGATGGCGCAGGTCTTCCTTTCCTCAAACATTGCACTCCTCCTGCAGGTCCTAAATCTGTAGCTGAATTAAAAGAAATCATCGACAATGCAGGCATTCCCTTCATTGTTAAAGGCATTATGACTGTCAAAGGCGCTTTGAAAGCTGCTGAAGCTGGCGCTTATGCAATTGTTGTATCCAACCATGGTGGTCGTGTTCTTGACGATTGCATGCCTACTGCAGATGTTCTGCCTGCAATCGCTGCAGCTGTTAAAGGCAAGGTTAAAATCCTTGTTGATGGTGGTATTCGCAGTGGCGCAGATATTTTCAAAGCAATCGCTTTGGGTGCTGATGGCGTAATTATCGCTCGTCCTTTCGTTGTTGCTGCTTATGGCGCAGGCGAAGAAGGCATTCAAGTTCTTGTTGATAAGCTTGCTGGCGAACTCGAAGATGCAATGCTTATGTGCGGTGCAAGAACCTTGGCAGAAATTACTCCTGATATGGTAAGCAAACTGTAATTTTTGTAAGATTTTTATGATAATGATGCTGAATTGTGGCTTAGGTCATGATTCAGCATTCATATTTTTACGTGATTTTAAATGATTGTTTAAACAGAAGGGTGGTGAGTGACATGCGAACTGGTTTGGTTATGGAAGGTGGAGCAATGCGAGGCCTTTTTACAGCTGGTGTCATTGATGTGTTGATGGAAAATGGCATCGAGTTTGATGGAGCAATCGGTGTTAGTGCAGGCGCAGCCTTTGGCTGTAACTATAAATCCAAGCAAATTGGTCGTGTACTTCGTTATAATACCAAGTTCTGCAACGATTCCCGTTATACAGGTCTGCGTTCACTATTTACTTCTGGCGATTTATACAATAAAAAATTCTACTATGATGACCTTCCCAAACGCGTAGATGTTTTCGACCTTGATGTGTATAGAGCGAACCCCATGGAATTCTATTGCGTTTGTACCAACATGGAAACAGGTGAAGCTGTCTATAAAAGATTGGATACCTTTGACGATGACGAACTCGAATGGTTGAGGGCTTCCGCATCTTTGCCGATTGTGTCTACTGTGGTAGAGCAGGATGGGATGAAGTTGTCCGACGGGGGCACTTCTGACAGCGTACCCTTGGAATATTTCGAAAGCATAGGCTATGACCGTAATGTTGTAATTTGCACACAACCCTATGGCTTTAGAAAAAAGAAGTTGCCTTTACTTTGGCTCATTAAATTTTGCTTGAGAAAATATCCTGTGCTTGCTAAAGCCTTGGAAGATCGTTATCTCATGTATAACGAAACCATGGTAATGCTCGATGAACGTGCGAAGAAGGGCGAAATCTTTCTCATTCGTCCGCCTGTAGATCTTAATATTTCTCCTTTGACAAATCCGAGTGAGGTTAAACGCGTGTATGAAATCGGTAGGGCAGAAGGGGAAAAGCATTTGGCTGCAGTTAAGGCGTTCTTGAGATAAATGCGCAATTGGCAATTGGCAATTCGCAATTTATGGAATCGAGCAAAGCTCGATGAATTAAATCTGTTTGCGAAGCAAACTCATTTAATTGCGAATTGCGCATTACGAATTGCGAATTGATTGGGTACTGTAATCATCTCAAGTATACATTTGCAAATTAGTACTGTTTTATTGTTAGATTTTCATAATTTTGCTATAATTATTCTTGTGCTTATAATCAATATTATGAGAATTTTTATAATCGAAAGGAAGTGTTTTCATGCGTATTGACCGCATTGACCTTATTCGTGTTAACAACCCGTTCTCCCATCCGTTTGAAACCAGCTTTACCAAATTCGAAGTTCGTGATGCTATTCTGGTAAAAGTTTATTCCGAAGGCTTAATCGGCTGGGGCGAATGTAAAGCATTCCATGGTCCCTTCTACAATGATGAAGACAATGGCACTGTAATGCATGTTCTGAAGAACTTAATCATTCCTAGAATTCTTCATACCGACATCGAAAGCCCCGAAGCTTTCATGAAACAATTCAAATACATCATTGGCAACCGTCTTGCTAAAGCAGCAGTTGAAAATGCTCTTTGGGAAATCATGGTTCAAAGAACTGGTAAATCCTTGAAAACCTTGCTTGGTGGTACCCAAGACGAAATCAAAGTTGGCGTATCCCTGGGTATGGAAAAAGACATTCCTTCCTTGCTTGCTCAAGTAGAAAAATACTTGGCTCAAGGCTATCATCGTACCAAAATTAAAATTAAACCTGGCAAAGACTACGAAGTTATAAAAGCAGTTCGTGAAGCATATCCTGATATCGTTATGACTGTAGATGCTAACTCCGCATACACCCTGAAAGATATCGATCTCTTCAAGGCTATGGATGAATTCAATCTGGAATACATCGAACAACCTCTGGGCGAAAGCGATATCGTTGACCATGCAAGACTGCAAGCAGAACTCAAGACTCCTATTTGCTTGGACGAATCCATCGATTCCTACGAAATTGCTAAAGCTGCTATCGACCTGAAGAGCTGCCGTGTTATCAACATCAAATCTTCTCGTTGTGGCGGTATCTATGAAGCAAAACGCATTCATGACCTGTGTGTAGAACACAACATTCCTGTATGGTGTGGCGGCATGACCGAACTTGGTATTGGTCGCGCACAAAACGTTTCCTTCGCATCTCTGCCTGGTTTCGCTCAACTGGCTCATGACGTAGCAGCTTCTGACCGTTATTTCGCAGAAGACATCACCATTCCTTATGTAAACATCACCAAAGATTGCACCATTATCGTTCCTGACGACACCAATGGCGTAAAATACGAAGTTGATGAAAAACAAATCGAAAAGATGATGGTTGCTCACGAAATCTTCAAATAAGATTAAATTAAAAATTAAAAGACCGGCTCAAGGTAAATTCCTTGGGCCGGTTTTGCTTTTGGTAATATTTATTTGTCGAATAATGTTTTATCCTTTTGAGCTGTACCAAATTGTGTGAAGGTGAGATTAGCTCCGCGTAAATCAGCATTGTCGAGAATTGCTTTGTCAAAATTGGTACCAACGAGATTAGCCTGAGTTAAATCTGCCTTGCCCATTTTTGCACTGCGACAATCTGCTTCTTTTAAATAACTGCCGGATAGGTGAGCGGAATACATATTCGCGCCTCTAAAAATTGTATTATTAAAATGCGCATTGCGAATCCAAGCATAGGGCATGCTAGCGTAACTAAAATCTGCAAAATCTGCATTAGACTTATCGAGAGATAACTCGTCTGCTTTGACACCGATGCAGTTAGCGTTCATGAGCTTGGTGCTTATGAATTGCGCTCTGTAAAGATTGGCGTTTTCCAAATTGGCATTGGTGAAATTGGTTTCGAAAGCCAAAGCATAGGAGAAGTCTGCGGATTGTAAATTTGCACCCCTAAAGAGAGCCTTATTCACAGTTGCACTATGAAAATTAGCGTTGCTGAGATTAGCTTTGGTAAAGTCTGTGCCAACCAAGCGGGCTTGAGTAAAATCTGTGCCAGAAAAATCCTTTTCGGACAAATTCATTTTTGAAAGATCTGCTCCTGACAAATCGCCATTAACACAGGAATTGCCTGCTTTTACTGCTTCCAAATCTGCATTGTTATAAGCGTAGGCGAGGGAAGTGCTGAGGCACAACATACCAAATGCCATGGTTTTCAGAAAGTTTTTTATCATAATTTTCCTCTTATTCTTCGTCAAGCATTTGCTCAAATTCTTCAGGGTTGTCTGGTAGAGCATCGAGAATCTCCCAAGGGTTAACTTCTGCAAAATCTTCGCGTTTGGAGGATGAACCATCCAAAACTATCACGCAGCGAGCACCAATGGCGTTGGCGCAACGAACATCGTTCGGTGTATCACCGATGAAAATGAAATCGCTGGGCAAAGTAGAACGGTCTTCCAAGTACAGACGATGCAATGCGAATTTAGCAAGCATGCTTCTTTCTTCGGCCAGTTCGCCGAATACGGAATGATTGAAGTTGAAATATTTATCTAGCTTATAATGAGCCAATTTTTGCTTTGCACCATTTTTGATATTGCCAGTGCAGAGGCAGTTTTCATATTTGGAGCCGGGCTTAGCAAAATGTTCAAGGGTTTTCTCAACGTTCTTCATGATTCTGCCTTGATGGGTGGGCAATTGCTTGCCAAGTTCGATGTCGTAACGAATGAGAATGCTGGCTGCTTCAGCAGGAATGAAGCGTCCACGAATTTGCATAATTATATTTTTAATAATATCGGAATCAGTACGACCTGCTAGGCTGCTATTAATTTGATATACATCTAAAAAGTAGTAGTCTTGTACAGCTTTGCAGAGTGCATCATAACCAGCAAGGTTGGTTAATAACAATGTACCATCGATGTCCCACATTAAATGTTTCATGTTGTTCGTAATTCCTCCGGGGAAACTTGCGATATTTGGTTTATATCACATATGATTTCTAAATACAATATTCCTAAAAACTTGTAAGATTTGGTTTAGACAAGGCGCCAAGAATAAAATCACCGGAGGCGTACTTTGATGTACGTCGAGGATGATTTTTTCGAAGGCAACGCAGTATAAAGCAAATATCACAAAT
>JAKSOJ010000007.1 GCA_024405645.1 Phascolarctobacterium sp.
GCAAATATATTTTCCTTCGGAAAACCATTTGCTGCCTCAACGGCCTAAAGGCACAAAAATAAAAAACTTCCGCTTGCTACAAACAAGCGGAAGTTATTTCTTTTTAACTACAAGACTTCTGACATTTATATTAACGTTTTTAACCTTCATGGCCGTCATAGCTTCTATGCGGTCTTTTATTTTTTTCTGGAATAGCTTAGAAACCGTAAAGATAGAAACGCCATAGTAAAGAACTACTTCGATTACGAGAACAAGTCCTTTAGAACTATCACTACGACGGCGAATCTTGATATCCGTAATTCTCTTCAAGCCTTCAAAATCTTCAGCTGCAATATTGATTATATCCTCCACAACCTTATCGCTAATAATAAGTTTGCCGTAAAAGCTAAAGGCAGGACGGACAATACTTCTATCGCCTTGCAGAGCATCTTTACGTTGGTGTGAAAAGATATTGTAGGGTAAATCTGCAAAATAACCAGTAAAATGCGGCTTGAGCTCTACACTTGGAACAGGAACGATGTGCTTACCCTCTTGCAAACGAGAAAAGCGAGCCTTTTTAATCTCCTGCTTAGAAGCTATTTCGTGAATATAAACGGTTTTGAGCGGAGCTGGAAGTTCCAGCTTCTTGATAATCTTACCAATCATATTATCACTTGTTGCAATTATCAAAAGCCGTTTAATATCACTTTTTGCCAGAGCTTCACGCACTTCTTTTGCATGGTCATCATCTGTAAAAATTGCTCTTTTAACAGCCTGTATTCTGTTTTCTTCATTCTTAGCAGATGTACCTGCCAAGATTTTTGGACCTTTGATCAAGAGACCATCGTCAATTATAGCGTCGCATTTGTTTTGAAAAGCGACACCAATCGCATTATGGCTCTTACCAGTACCAGAAGGTCCAACAAAAGCAATTACTTCCATTCTATAATTCCCTTAACATCATCGTAATTTACCAACCAAATTCCCAATTTATTAGGAAAACGGTCTGGCACACCGTGGAAATCTGTTCCTCCACCAATCAATAAATTGCGTTCATTTGCCCATTGCTTGATAAGTGCAAGGCGTTTATCAGGTCTATTAGCTGGATGATATACTTCAATGCCATCAAAAGCAATGCTATCCAAAAGCTCTAAAACCATATCATCATCACAAATCTCGCTTGGGTGAGCAAGTACCGCTATACCTCCTGCTGCATGAATTAAATCTACTGCTTCTTTGGGAGATAGTTTAGCATGAGTAATGTACGCAGGTCCCCCAAAATGCAGCAATTTATCAAAGGCTTCTTGCACTGAGTCAAAATAACCTGCTTGTACTAAAGCTTTAGCCACGTGAGGACGACCGATAGTCTTCCCTTCAGTCCTGCAATCATCGACACTAATATTAAAGCCCAATTCTGCAAGTCTATCAATCATTTTGAACAATCTATTATCGCGACTATCTCTGAGCCAAGCCATAGTTTCTAGCATCGGTTTATTATTTACGTCGACATAATAGCCCAAAATGTGCACAGGACGATTGTCATTTTCCGTACTTAACTCCACACCGGGAATAATTTTCATCTTCCCATCATACTTTTTCGCAGCTTCTAAGGCTTCTTGCACACCATCTACACAATCGTGGTCCGTAATTGCCAAAACACTTACGCCTAAATTAAAATATTCATCTACAAGCTTTGTAGGCGTATATGTACCATCAGAAAAAGTAGTATGTGTATGTAAATCTACAAACATTAAATTTCACCTGCTAATTTGATTAGAGTCATAGTACCAAAACCTGTGCAGCCTTTTACTATGAAACCATCTGTAGAGGTAGCAGTAGAAGTGCCACCAATATCGATATGAGCCCAGGGCAAGCCCTCTTTAACAAATGCTCCAATGAAAAGTCCACCAGTGATTACTCCACCTGCTCTACCAGCGGAATTTTTCAAATCGCCAACATCGCCTTTAATGGCCTTCTTGCATTCTGGCAAGCTAGGTAATTGCCAATAATTTTCTCCAGCTAATTTACCTGCTTGGATAATTTGAGCAACTAATTCGTCATTATTTCCGACAATACCACTGGTTTCAGTACCCAAAGCGATGATAACAGCACCAGTTAAGGTTGCAATATCAATTACCTTTTGTGCACCTAAATGGCCAGCATACCAAACAGCATCTGCTAGAACCATACGTCCTTCAGCATCTGTGTTGAGGACCTCGATGGTCTTTCCAGAAGCAGATTTAACAATATCTCCAGGTCTTTGAGCGTTTCCGCCAGGCATGTTTTCAGCGCAGCTTAAAATGCCAAGCATATTGCATTGCTTTTTAAGAAGAGCAATAGCACGCATAGCTCCCAAAACATCACCAGCGCCAGTCATGTCGTCCTTCATTTCTTCCATGCCATCGGAAGGTTTGATGGAAATACCGCCACTGTCGAAGGTTATACCTTTGCCAACATAGGCGTTATAAGGTGCATCACCTGCACCATTATATTTTAATACAATCAATCTAGGCTCAGCTTTAGAACCTTGAGCAACAGCAAGCAATGCGTTCATGCCAAGTTCTTGCATTTCCTTAGGGCCTAGCACTTCTATTTCCATGCCTGTTTCTTCTGCAACTTTACGGGCAGCAAGCTCCATTCCCACAGGATTTAAATCATTGCCTGGAGTGTTGCACAAATTTCTAGTAAAAATAACAGATTCAGCTACAACTTTTGCTTCCTCGATAACTTTTAAAGAATCATCAACACCATTTACAATAGTTAAATCACAAGCTTTAGGCTCTTTAGCATCTGATTTGTATTTATCATAGCTATAAGCACCTAAAAGCAGTCCCTCTACTATTGCGTTTAAATAGTGAGCTCTAGTAGCTTTAGAGATAACAGGCGCCAATAAGCAAGCAGACTTAGCCTCAACAGTATTCAACGCACGTGCAGCAACTCCTGCTGCCTTACGGAAATTGTTAGGCTTGCATTCTTTACCCTTGCCACAACCAACAATAATTAAATTAACAATACGTCCTGCATCAACAATAGTAAAGCAATGTTTGTCAGCAACATCGAAAATTTCAGGATATTTTTCAATATAAAGATTCATTGCTTGACTAATATTAGCAGGTAAATTTAAATTACCAAGGTAATCTTTGCATTCTTGGCAAAGCAGAAAAACTAAAGTATCTGCCTCTGCATATTTAGTTTGAGAATTATCTCTAGAGATTGAATTTAAATTAAATTTAATAGACATATTAATTTCCTTATCTATATTCACACGCACTAGTAAGATGAGCTAAATAAGATGCTCCATCAGCGCGTTTGAGTTTCAAATCACTAACAACAACCTTCATTTCAACTTTTCGGGCTCCATTTTCTACATGGCTTCCTAAGGAATGAATTGCGTACGCTTCATCATTGTTTTGTCCAAGATATAGCACAATGTGGTTTGGCATTGCAAGAGCAGCACCAGGAACAAGAGCACCAATTTGTACGTTGCGTTGAGCTATATCCATACCACTCAAATTAACAATTGCACCGGCCGTAGTTTCTTGTTCATCTGCATTACGAGGCAGGTAGATACCAACTGTACGGTATACGTTAAACACCAAGGAAGAGCAATCCACACTGTCTTTAAGTCCACCCCAACCATAGGGAGAATTATAAAACTTGAAAGCAGATTTGATGATATTTGCAGATGTATAGGGCAAGAAGCCTTTATTAACCTTTGTATTTGATTTTAAAACATTAACAGGTTCTTTGATTAATCTGCCATTCTTATCACGAGCAGGAGCTGCAACAGTACGATATTCTGGCACTTCTTTAACAATAGGAAGAACAGAGCCTTGTTGGTAGAGAACTTGCTCTGCGCCAACCTTTAAGGTCAAATCTTTATCCGTTACAACCAAGAAATTGCTAGGCTTTACATATTCCAGCCAAGTTTTGCGATCTGTTATGCCAACATTACCTTTATAAACCCAGCCTTTGTAATTACGAGCTTGAACATAGTAGAAATAGCCATTTTGGCTAGTATGCAAAATTGCCACAGGTTCGCATGGATCCAACATGGTTTCTTGAAGAGCATCAAAATCTTTGTCTTCTGGATCGTAGAACAGAGCTTCACCAGTAGGAAGATTTCTTACAGGACAACGACGCACAACTACACCATATTGAACACTAATGGTTCCAGGAATAGCAGAAATATTAGTTTGAGTGCGCAATATATTCTTATAATTGTCGCTTACCTTCACTCCACGAAGATACAAATCATCTTCCAAAAGTGAATAATCAGCAATGTCTGATTTAATATTAATGCCTGTTATAGATACAGGATAACTAGCTAAATCGCAAACACTAGGAGATTCACTAACAATTTTAGAGTTAAGATTGCTAACTCCTTTAGCATCTAAGATAACTGCATTTGCATTAGGATTTTGTTGAATCCAATATTCAGGTGTAAGCATAGCACCAGTGGAGACAATACCTGCGTTGCAGATTTGAGCGGTTGACATTAAAACTAGGCTTGCACATAAAGCAAGTGTTTTTTTCATGGACCTTAACATCGTTATTCCCTCTTTACGTAAAACTTTATAAAAAGCAACAATCTGCCTAATTCTTTATATTATAAAATTCTCTATCAATTTTAAAAATCCTGCAAAAAAAATAAAACCCTAGCCATTTGACTAGGGTTTTAGAATATGTGAAGACGTTAAATTATTATAAACCTAGAAAATCTAGAACAGTCATAAGAATTGCACTGAAAATCATAAAGTAGCCAAAGACCTTGAGAATCATAGCAAGAAAGCTATCTCCTGGCTGATATAGGCATGTTTCTTCCGGCTTATCAGGATTAATTAGAATAGTGAAAACCTTACCTATTTCTACACTATTGGCAACACCTTCATTACCATCGGTTTTATAGGTTTTGCCTTTATAAGTATACTCTAGCACTGGAAAATAAGTAGTTTCTCCCTGTTCTATAGGACCGGATTCCGTAAAAGAAACTACAGTAGCATCTACCATTTGTGAGTATTTTGCTTTAGAGCTAATGCTACGCTTTTTGGCATATCCTCCAAGAAAAATGAGAACAAGACCACTTAAAGCAAGTAATAAATAGTCCATGACTAAACCTCCAGCCTAGAAATTAGGATTTCTTTCTGCCTGCAAACCACCAATATGCGCCGCCACCAATTAAGAGCAAGGGAGCAGCCAAGACAACTAAACCGAGCATGAAATCATCATCATCATCGTCATCGTCTTCAGCAGCTTTACCTTCTTGAAGAAGCTTTGCTTTGCCTACTGCAAGCTTCCAGGTGTTTTGTAATTCACCACTTTGGCCTACAATTTCAACAACACCATCAGCCTTGCCCACTACAAAGCCTTTTTCGATAACTGCAATTTTAGTATCCTTGCTAGACCATTTAGTAGGAACATTACCTTCTACACCAACAATGTAGGCTTCCAAGGGAAGTTTTTTACCAATTTCTAAATGTGCAGGAAGATTGGTAGATTCCAGTTTGGGAACATATGCATTAACAGCAACGGAGAAATCTACGCTTGCATCGTCAACTACAAGTTTACCGCTAATGAAAGCATCACCTTCTCCTTTGGCTTCCAAGTTGCCATTTGCATCAACGCTAACTTTATTTTTATCGCTAGATTTAAGATCAGTCAGCTTATATTTCAAATTGCCAGGAATGGAAACTACGAGTTTACTTTTTTCGCCAACCTTAATGTCGTAATCCTTAGGACCGAGGCTAACTACTGCACTAATGGTAGATTGATCTTCAACATTGCTTTGCTTAGCATTCTTAGTATCTTCCTTGCCGTCGGAATTAACGTCGATTACTTCGGATTTTTCCAAAAGAGGTGCATATTGGGTTTTGAGCATGTTTTTAGCGGAGCCATAAATTAATTGAGGCTTGCCGTCAACACGATAAACAGCACTCATATCTGCAGCCACAAGGAAACGAGCAAAGGTTTTCTTGCTAGGAGTATGAATTGCAAGTACGTTATAGAACCAACCGCCTACGGAATCGTTGGCATAGACAAGATTATACGGACGATTAGCAGCGTTCAGACTAGTCTTCGCAGGAGTAAGACCTTCTAAAATTGCAGTCGCAGCGGCTTCGGTACCATCATAGGATTTTTCTAAAAATTCGTAGGTACCACTAACATTTACAGGCATTTCACCCTTTTGAGTAACCTTAATCTTCTTACCATCTAAAACAAAGCTAATGGTAACGATTTTCTTATTAACCTCAAATTCGGCCTCGCCCTTGTTATTTTCAGCAAGGAATACACCTGCGGTATTGAAGTCAAAAGCACTATTTTCTGCTTCGCTTCCACGCATTGCTTTGAAGTCAAAGAGAACTAGATCTTCTTCCAAAAGACGCACATAAAGAGTACCATTATTATATTGACCGCTTTCGGACCAGGTATAAACGCCTTCAGCCTTTTGCCATTTTTCATTAGCGGCAAAGGCTAAAACGGTATAGGTCAGGCACATAAGAATGGTCAGGCAGAAAACTACATATTTAGCAAAATTCTTTTTCATTTTCTGCACCTCCTTATATTGCTAATCTAAACTTTACAACTTTGGGGTTTATGCCATCAGCCCAATATTTGAGAGTATAAACGCCTTTAGGACATTTATTTGCAGATGTACCACTAGGCCAACCATTCCAGTTAAAGGTAAAGTCTTGAGTAGAATTATTAGATTTACGATTCAGGCTATAGACAAGCTTATTATTACTATTGAAGATTTGCACATGGATAACTTTATTATTCATGCGATTACGGCTAAGGTAGAAGCGTTGTACTAAATCACCATTGTTTTGGCGAATAATCTTAGAAGTACGATATTTAAGGTAGCTTTGCCCCTTGTAGTTGATTACATAGGAAGAATTGCCACCGTAATAGCAATGAGTTCTAAAAATGTATTTACCAGGAGCCATATTATAGGTATTGAACTTATAATTCCAATAGGAAGTAGTTGCTCCGTCGTATTTTTTATCACCATGAATGATTTTATGTGGCTTGTAATGAAGAGAAACTGGCCAATTGAAAATAGTTTTGTTTTTACTATTAACTAGCTTTGCATAGTGGCCATCACAATACCGATCATTAATGTGTTGCTCCTGCAAGGTAGCATTTAAACCACGCAGTCTATATTTAAAATTAACCTTATGTTGCATAGCAGCCCAAGCTGTAATTGCACAGACAAAAAGCAATAGCAAAGACAAAACTGTTATTTTTTCATACCGTTTCATAAAAAACCTCCTTTAAAATCTATTTCCCTGCTAACTATATTATCATATAATTAGAAAATTTTCATATTTTATTTTACTAAAGTGAGGATTTTTTACTTCTTTTTCTTTAAAATTATGCAAAGAAAAAGAAGTAAAAAATCCTTTTATCATGTCAAATTCGACTATTCTTTACTTCATAATACTACCTTTATACCCATCGGTCATACTTACTTAAATTTTCAAAATTAATAACAGCAAATAGTTAATATATTATTCGCATAAAGACTCTATTTCCTACTATCTCATCTAGATAATAAATAATAGTAAATGAGACTGCCGGGATAATTAACGAAAAATCTGCATTTAAACTAGGTGGTCTTCTCTTTTGCATAATAAAAATTCCTCCACCAGGAATTGATGGAGGGATAAACTTTTAAGTGTAAATTATAACTTTCCTGTACAAAAAAGAATTGCGAAATAAAACGCATAAAGGATTATAGAAGACATCGCAGAAATCTGAAAGCAACGACGATAAACCTCATTCTCCATTTTCGGAGAATAAATCAAAGCACCAATACAGAAAAGAAGGTATGCAATAGCAAGATTAGACATATTATTCCTTCCCCTCTCTCTCTTCTGGAGCCTTATTAGCTTCTTCCAAATACTTTTTCATACGCTCTTCTTCTTGATCCTTAATACTTCTGTTAGGATCCATGCCAGAATAACGAGTTTCGGCTTTTCTAAAAAAGAACACCCAACCCAAATAGCAAACAGCAATGGCAGTTACGCACATTCCTAACATAGGCATAATATTATAAAGAATCTTGCAAACAATCAGTACAGTACCAACAACTAAAAAATAAAGGAAATATAACATTCAAAGCTCCTTAGTTACCATAACGCATTGCATTATTGAAGGTTTGCAATTGCTCGATTTCGATAAGCTTTGCCACTTCTTGTTCAATGGTATTGTTAGGAGCAGCTTTAACAGCTACAGGAGCTTTAATATTTTCTTCGGAAACCTTTTTGTTCTTTTTAACGTCTACTCTCTTTACATAGAAAACCTTCTTGGTCTTGCATTTTAAATCGTAAACAGCCAAATTACCAATAGCAATATCAGTACCTTCAGTAGTCAAGAGAGTGCTAACTGCGCAAATATCGCAATCCTTATGTTGGGCAGCGGAGCTTTTACCATAGCGGATGAAGCCAGGATCAGCGTAAAGAGTAGCACTTGCATTACTCCAAAGAGGAATATAACCTTGAATGGTTGCTTGGTCTACAGCACCATCAACACTAGGAGCAGGAGCAGCAAAAGTAGGAGCAGTAAATGCCATGAGGCACAATGCAATGCCAGCAATTTTCTTCAACATTGGAAATTCCTCCTTATTTTTTCTTATTAGTAAAATCAATTTGTTTGGGGCCTTCATTAACAGCATCGTCAGGAATAACAATATCATCAAAGCTTACGCCACGAGTATGAGCTGTATGAGACCATTCATGATCGTTTCTATGCCACCAACCAATAGCAGTAATAGGAATCCAGCTATAGATGAAGATTGGATAAAGTAACAGATATAACCAGCTCTTCTTGCTTGCATGAATTTTCCAAAGAACGGCTACAGGGAAAATGTATTGGCCAAGACCGATAATTTGCCAAATTTCTAAAGGCAAAATGGTATAAAGAACATTAGTATAGAAGGGATAAATAGTATATGCGTAGGAACAGATAACAAAGAAGGTAGAAATCATTAAGAAATATGGTTGGAAAAGATTAACAGTACAATCCAAAACAACCCAATCGTGTTCCCTAATACCCTTCATGAACATTTTAGGCAGATAACGATGACATACATCAAAGTGACCTTGTGCCCAGCGTTGACGTTGGTTCCAAGCAGCAGTAAAGGTTAATGGCTTTTCATCATAAATGATTGCATCGTGTGCCCAGGTAGTAGGAATATTTTCCATGATTGCTTTCATGGTGAATTCCATATCCTCGGTCAAGCAGGTTGCACCCCAACCATAGCGTTTTAAAAGCTTAGTATCGATACACATACCAGTACCGCCTAAGCAACAGGACAAGCCCATGTTGTATTTAGCCAAATGCCAAACATGGTTTACAATCCAGAAGCTAATGGAAAATACACCGGAAATCCATGTATCTTCTGGATTCTTGGAATCCAAATAGCCTTGGATAAGTTGTTCACCATTATTCAAATGGCTGCACATTTCTTTAAGAAAGTCCAAATGAACCAGGTTATCTGCGTCAAACACGCAAACAGCGTCGTATTGTCTTTCCATTTTGAAAAGACGCTCAAACATCCAGTCCATAGCAAAGCCCTTGCCCTTGCCCTCATCACTAAAACGTTCGTGGACCTCAGCACCAGCCTTGCGAGCAACTTCTGCAGTTTTGTCGTTACAATTATCCGCAACTACAAAAATATCATACTTTTCGTCAGGATAACGTAAACGTTTTAAATTATCAACTAATTGTGCTATAACCTTGTCTTCGTTATGAGCGCAGACAATCATAGCAAAGGTTTTAGAATTATCGTATAGCTTTACTTCCTTTTTCTTGCCAAAAAGACCAAACCAAGAAATAAAGAAATAATAAACAGTGAAAAATACAATCAAGACCTGAAACGGTATCATGATTATATCAGCAATTTGCATTTAAAAGATCTCCTTTAGTCTTTACCAGTCATTGCGCAGTAAAGATAATTAATTACACCAATTGCGGTATAGGTAAACATACCAGCAAAAAGATAAGCAGACGGTTTGGAATAAAGGATAGCTGCACCAAGAACTAAACCAATAATTACCGGGAGCTTGTACAAGGGATTACCATGACCTTTAAAGTCAGGGAATTTAACATTTGAATAAAGAATAAGACCTACAACAAAAGTAAAAGCAGCACAAATCCAGGGACCATATGTAAGTCCACTGAATACATAGCTAGCCAAGCAGCATGCTCCTGCAGGAATCGGCATGCCTTGGAAATAACCAGAAACAGTACCGGTATTGCAGTTAAAACGAGCAAGACGGAGGCAACCACAACTTGCATAAACACCTGCAATGAGTTGACCAATTAAGCCAAGATCTTGCAAACCATACAAGTAAATCATAATTGCCGGAGCAACGCCAAAGGAACCCAAATCACAAAGGCTGTCCATTTCCTTACCGAACTCACTACCACTAGGAGGAAGTCCCTTCCATTTAGCAAGTGCGCGTGCAGCTCTACCATCGCAGGAATCAGCAATACATGCTAATACGATGAAAATAGGAGCCCAGAAGAAATCCTTTTCTACAGACTTGATAATAGCAATCAAACCAAATAATAAACTCAATAGACTTATGCCGTTGGGTATAATACGTTCTATTTTCATGCTTACATCCTTCCGATAACAGTAATACCACCAGTTACGGTTTGACCCTTTTTAACGCAAATTTCTACGTGCTCGGGAACGATAAGCTCGGTACTAGAACCAAACTTAATCATACCATAGGTTTCACCTTGTTTTAATTGATGACCAAGAGTTACCCAGGATACGATGCGACGAGCCAAGAGACCAGCAACTTGAATGACCATGTATTGGAATTCGCCATTGTCAACACCAAGTGCATGACGTTCATTCATAAAGGTTGCACGTTTGTCATCTGCAGGAATGAAACCACCAACAGTATAACGTTGGTATTTGATTTCACCGCCCAGAGGAGCCCTATTAGTGTGCACGTTAAATACAGAAAGGAAAATAGTTACCTTCTTGCATTTGCAGCACAGGTACTCGTCTTCGTCAATCTCCTCTACCTTCATAACAGTACCATCAGCCGGAGCATACAGGATATGTTCGTCAGGAGGAGTAACGCGATGAAAATCGCGGAAGAAATAGGCAAAATACAAAGCTAAAACCAAAGGGATTACCGCTAATTTAGCTCCCAGGGTGAAGAAGGTAATAACGGCAACTACCAGCATAATGCCTACATAATAATAACCATCTTTAACGATGAACATCTGTTTCTTCTCTCTTTCTTACAGCAACAAAATTAAAATGTGATGGAAAGATAATTATCCATTCCATCACATTATTATAATACAAGTAAAGTTTTTTGTCTATGAATTAATTAAATGATGAATTAGTTCCCTAGTCTATTACTTGCTAAAAATAACTTTTAAAGCAAATTTGGGCAAAGCCATCATACGCATGAAACGAGAAGGTTGTTTATACAGTCTAAATAACCATTCCAAGCTTGCATCCTGCATCCATTTGGGTGCACGTTCCATCTTGCCAGCTAATACGTCAAAGCTTCCGCCAATGCCCATAAAGAGCTTACATTTAAGCTTATCCTTATTAGCCATAATCCAATTCTCTTGTTTTGGAGCACCTAAAGCTATAAAAAGATAATCTGCACCAGAATTGTTGATATCTTCAATAATCCCAGGAACATCTTCATCTTTAAAATAACCATTGTGAGTTCCTACAACCTCGACCCCAGGATAAAGCTCTTCGACCTTGGTCTTAGCAATATCCGCAATGGTCGGAGAACCGCCAAAGAAATAGGACTTCATCCCCTGCTTACGGCCTTGATCCAAAAGATTCTTATAAAGGTCAAAGCCAGCTACACGCTCAGGAACCTTGTATCCTTTGTGGCGTCCTGCCCATACTGCACCTGCACCATCAGGAAGTACAATATCAGCCTTATTGCTAACGATATCATTATATGTCGCATTTTCCTGACACATCATGATAATCTCCGCATTGGCAGTTACGACAAAGGTTTGCTCTCCAGCAAGAGTTCTAGAGGTAATTGTGTCAACTGCTTCTTGCATGGTCATTGCATCTACAGGAACATCTAAAATTTTAATACGTTCAGCCATAACTATTCCTTAAATTTGTTCAACATCGGTAGGAACTGTCAAGAATTCGATACCAGGATTACGATCGAGAATCCAGTTCAAAGACCATTCATTGTTTACAAGAATTACAGGTCTATCCTTCTTGTCATAAACGAGCATGCCATTATCCAGGCCCTTCATGTTATCCAAAGCCTTCTTATCAGGAGCATATACCCATCTTGCAACGCTATACGGGAGAGTATTCATCATAAGTTCTGCGCGATATTCGTTTAAAAGTCTATACTCCAGAACTTCTAATTGCAATTCGCCTACTACGCCAACGATGTAGCTTTCCATGCCAACGCCTTCTTGCTTGAAGACTTGGATTGCACCCTCTTGGGAAAGTTGAATAACACCCTTTTCAAATTGTTTACGCTTCAAGGAATCCTTAGGTTGTACACGAGCGAAAATTTCAGGCGGGAATACAGGGAATTCTTCAAATTTGAGTTTTAAAGAATTGTCGGACAAGGAGTCACCAATACCAAATACACCAGGATCGAAAATACCGATGATATCACCAGGATATGCTTCTTCGACAATGGTTCTCTCTTGCGCCAAGAATTGTTGAGGCATTGCCAGTTTAATAGGCTTGCCAGTTTCTTTATGATGAACCTGCATGTCTTTGGTAAATTTACCAGAACAAATACGCATAAAGGAAATGCGGTCACGATGTGCAGGGTTCATGTTAGCTTGAATCTTAAAAATGAAAGCAGAGAACTTTTCATTTTCAGGATCAATAGTGGTTCCATCAGCCAAAGCTCTCGGTTGAGGTTTGGGGCTCAGCTCCAAGAATTTTTCAAGGAAGGGTTGAACGCCAAAGTTAGTCATTGCAGAACCAAAGAACATAGGAGTAAGCTCGCCTTCTTTAACCTTTTCCAGGTCAAATTCATCGCCAGCCATATCCAAAAGCTCGATATCATTGCAAAGATTTTCGTATAATTCATCGCCAAGGAGTTCACGAATCTTCGGATCATCCAAGGAACCAGTAGTAGATTTTAATTTATTAGCACCATGGGAGGTATCATCTTCGAATAATTGAACAGTATTCTCCAGACGGTCATATACGCCCTTATAATGACCATCAATACCAATAGGCCAGTTGATAGGATATGCGCGAATGTTAAGGATTTTCTCCAATTCGTCCATCAAATCAAAGGGATTACGGCCATAACGGTCCAATTTGTTTACAAAGGTAAAAATAGGCAAATGACGACGATGGCAAACCCAGAACAATTTCTTAGTTTGAGGTTCTACACCCTTTGCAGCGTCGATAAGCATTACTGCAGAATCGGCTGCCATAAGAGTTCTATAAGTATCTTCAGAGAAGTCTTGGTGACCAGGGGTATCCAGGATGTTTACACGATAACCATCATAGTCAAATTGCAATACAGAACTGGTTACAGAAATACCACGTTGTTTTTCGATTTCCATCCAGTCGGATACTGCATGCTTAGCAGTCTTTCTAGCCTTTACGCTACCTGCCAAGTGAATTGCTCCACCATAAAGCAAAAGCTTTTCGGTAAGGGTTGTTTTACCTGCGTCAGGGTGAGAAATAATGGCGAAGGTACGACGCTTTTCAATTTTATCTAAAAATTCTTGATCCATTATTTTCTCCTTATTTTGTTTGATGAATCATCATATAGATTTCGTAAGCTTCAGCAACCTGTTCTTTAATGTAATCAGGAACAGGAACCTCGGTTTGCATATCACCATTCATAGTGAAGCGGAAAGCAACGTCTTCATAAGCTTCACCAGAATAGGTTGCACAAGAGAAGGTAGTACGCATGAATTCATCTTTAAAATCACAGCGCTCAAAAATATTAGCCTTACGTTCAAGGTCCCATGCATGATAAATTTTGTAAATTGCTTTTTGAGCTTCATCAGGGGAATCTACGCCCAATGCAACAATTTCGTGTTCATCCATAGGAGTGCAATCCAATTCTTCAAAATAGGTTCCATCTTCCAATTCAAGATTTACATATAAATTGTCATGTAATTCCTTAAATTCAGCAGATTTAACCTTCCATTTATCAATCCATGCTTGATGACATTTGGAGCACACTAATTCTACATCTTGAAAATCACGGCTAATAAAATTTTCACGGTAGTAAATTAAACCTTCTGCATTAAAGGTTTCTTTACATTCTGCACAAACTAATTTTAAAGTTCTAATCATGTTTTCTCCCATACCTACAGTCTAAATAAAATCAAAAGAATAATAAAATTAATTAAAATTTATCCTAACATACAAAAAAGGCTCTTACGATGGTTCGTAAGAGCCTAGAAGTTCGAGTTGGTCGGAGCGGCGGGATTCGAACCCACGACCTCTTCCACCCCAAGGAAGCGCTCTACCAAGCTGAGCCACGCCCCGAACGACGAATGTTATTATACTAGATATTGTAGGGTTTGTCAACACTTATACGCAAAATATTTTAAATTTATTTTACTCGATAACTTTAACGCCTTCAGTATCCAAATCTAAAATGTGATATACACCAGTCTCCCCTTTTGCTTCCAAAGCTGCAAGCATTGCTTTAGCAATAGCTTCATGGTCAGCGTCAATAGGAGCATAGGCCATGATAGTAGAACCTGCACCGGAGATAATGCCATTGTATGCTCCAGCCTTTTTAGCAGCTTCAAATACTTCATAAAGACCAGGAATAAGATGAGCGCGATACGGTTGATGAAGCTTGTCTTCCAAGCCTTCGCCAATGTAGTCATATTCACCACTCAAAAGTGCACCTACCAAAAGGCACGCATGAGAAGAGTTAAATACTGCATCCTTATGAGGAACTTCTTTAGGAAGAGCAGCACGAGCTAAGCTTGTTGCTAATTTTCTATCAGGAACAACAGCAATGAATTTCAAAGGTTTTGCAGGCAAGAATTTTAAAGTATGCGCAGTTTCACCTTGCATGAAGCTGATAGTAAAGCCACCATAGAGCGCAGGAGCAACATTATCTGGATGTCCTTCGATTTCAGTAGCCATGTTCAAAAGCTCGTCTTTGGTAAAATGATTGTCACACAAGCAATTTGCAGCATAGAGACCTGCTACGATTGCAGCAGAGCTAGAACCCATACCACGGCTCATGGGAATGCGGTTAAGCATTTTAATCTTCAGACCAATGCGTTCGTTTTCATGAACAGCATTCCATACGCGGAAAAAGCTTTGAAAAGCAAGATTGCGTCCATGGGGCTTAAGGTATTCAGCACCCTCACCTTCTACTTCCAGTTTAAAACCACGTTCTTCGGTAATTTCATAGGTTACTTCATTATAATAGGTACATGCAACGCCCAATGTATCAAAGCCAGGACCACAGTTAGCACTGGTTGCAGGTACTCTCAAAGTTACGCTTTTCAAAACATTAATCTCCTTTAACCGTTACTAGAATCTTCTACACGAATAATGCAGGAAATCTTATCAACTACAGGCAATACTTCCAGGATTTGCAAAGCCATTTTCAAATTAGCAGCAGATACCGCATGGGTTACAAATACAAGGTCAGCAGTTTTGCCACGTTCGTTAGTTTGAATTACATTACGAATACTTACGCTTTGAGAACCAAATACAGAGGCAATAGCAGCAAGTACACCAGGTTTATCAAGAACGGACAAACGAATATAGGACGGGAAAACATTGTTCTCGGGAGAACAAATCTTCTTTTCTTTATAGCATGCATAGCCAATGCGACCCTTATCATTATTAATAAGGTTACGCGCAGCTTCCATGATATCGCCAACTACGGAGCTTGCTGTTGGGAAACGACCAGCGCCAAGGCCCAAGAACATAGCCTCGCCAATAGCATCACCATTTACGTAAACAGCATTATAAGCACCACTTACACTTGCAAGAGGATGTTTTTTAGGAATCATAGTCGGGCTAACGCTAATAGAAACGCCATTTTCAGGATCATTTTTAGCAATTGCCAAAAGCTTAACTGCATAGCCTAAACGAGAAGCATATTCGATATCGCAAGCATCTACGCTTTCGATACCATTAATATCAACATCCTTCATGCTAATTGCCATATTGAAAGCGATAGATGCTAAAATAACAGCTTTACGAGCAGCGTCAAAACCACCTACATCGGCAGTAGGATCAGATTCAGCATAACCTTTATCTTGAGCTTCTTTGAGAACAGTTGCATAGTCCATGCCTTCATCAGTCATTTTGGAAAGCATGTAGTTAGTGGTACCATTAACAATACCCATAATGCTATGGATTTCGTTAGCAGCCATGGAGCTCTTCATTGGTCCGATGATGGGAATACCACCGCAAACAGCACCTTCAAACATAATGTCTGCATTATGCTTGCCAGCGATGTCAAACAGTTTTTTACCATAGTGAGCAATGACATCTTTATTAGCGGTAACAACTTGTTTACCATTTTCCAACGCTTGGCACATGTATTCCATTGCAGGATGTTCACGGCCAATAAGTTCAACTACGATATCAATTTCAGGATCATTTAATACATCATCAACATTAGTTGTGTATTCGTATGCATCACCATATGCAGCGGACATTTTTTCAAGATTGCGGCCAAAGATTTTAGTAAGCTTGATTTCTTTGCCTACCTTGCGAGTAATCATTTCCGCATTTTTTTCCAATAATTTTATAACACCGCCGCCAACGGTACCAGAGCCTAAAAGACCTACACTGATATAATCCTTCACGATAATCCCCCAATATTATACTTGGCCCAAAACTTCCATACGACGTACACCGTCAATCATGCGGAGCTTGTCCAGGAGTGCTTCCAGGTCAACAGTTAAATTTTTAGTTTCGATAGAAATAGTAGTATTCGCTACGCCTTGCAGAGGAATACCTTGGTTGATAGTCATAATGCTACCGCTATGATCTGCAACAGTATTAAGTACGCGGCTCAAAACGCCAGATTTATGTTCCAAAAGCAAGGACAGAGTAACGATTTTCTCCTTGCTAGCTTCGTAGAACGGGAACACGAAATCTTTATATTTATAGTAAGCACTACGGCTAAGGCCCATTTTTTCTACGGCTTCGTTAATAGTTCTTACTTCTCCGCGTTTTAAAACTTCTTTAACTCTAATAGTCTTTTTAATAGCTTCAGGTAAAATTTCTTCTCTAACTAAGTAGAATGTGTTTTTTTCTTCCATTTATAAAACTCCTTTCAGAAATAATAGACAAATTTTAATACTCTCATATTATACAATGTCTTTACGAAAAATACAATTGTGTTTTATAAATTTTCTGTAACAATTTCAAAATTTCCCTAATACTTTACACTTTTTTTCGCAAATATGTAAACAAAAAACATCCAAAATCTCTCATAGAGAAATTGGATGTTAGAATTTTACAACTTTTTAGTTTATTAACGCAACATGCAAAGCTTATTTAAATCATAATTTCTGCACTCACAATATTCTTTGGTTTCGCCAAAAATTAAGATTGGTACTCTTTTCAAATCGTTAATTG
>JAKSOJ010000070.1 GCA_024405645.1 Phascolarctobacterium sp.
AATTGTCTCGGGTTGAGAACTAATTGCATAGCGCAGTTATCAACATAGAAGTTATTCAATTCAACTTCGGGATAATCTTTAGCTTGCATTTCTGCAACGATTTTTCTCCACATACGAGAAGAACCAAGAACGTTAGCTTTATCTACGCTGGTAACTTTGCCACGACGAAGTTTTGCAGCTTCGAAAGCTTTTTTCGCGATTCTTTCGATTTCAGGACGGGTGTACATTTCAACGTCGGAAGCTTCTTCGATGCCATCGGCATTGATGTGTGCTTCGTTATGTTCGCCGAAATAGATACCACCAGTCAATTCACGAACAATCATAATGTCAGCGCCTTCTGCTCTTTCGGTTTTAAGCGGGGACAGATGAGCGGTGAATTTAGAAACGGTCATGGGGCGAAGGTTGCAATACAGACCTAAGCCTTTACGGATGCGGAGCAAGCCTTTTTCAGGGCGAATAGAAGGATCAACGTTATCCCATTTAGGACCGCCAACAGCGCCAAGAAGAACTGCATCAGCAGCTTTTGCTGCGTTCAAGGTTTCTTCCGGAAGGGGATCGCCAAATGCGTCGATAGCGCAACCACCGATTAATCTTTTGTCGTATTCGATTTCGAAACCGAATTTTTTAGCAGCTGCGTCCAATACTTCGACAGTAGCGTCAACGATTTCTACGCCAATGCCGTCGCCAGGAAGTAAGCAAATTTTCATTATAAGTTTCCTCCTTTAACGTATTCAATCAAACCGCCGCAGTCAGCAATTTTTTGAATAAACGGAGGCAGGGGTTTGCAGTTAATAACGATGCCTTTGTTAACGATGGTAATTTTACCAGCAGCCATATCAACCTCAAGGGTATCAGTTGCTTCGATTTGTTCTACATCAGCGCCAATTTCAAGCAGGGGAAGACCGATGTTGATAGCATTGCGATAGAAAATACGAGCGAAGCTGTCTGCGATAACGCATTGTGCGCCTTTAACTTTCAGAACCAGGGGAGCATGTTCACGGGAAGAACCGCAACCAAAGTTTTTACCAGCAACGATGATGTCGCCAGGGTTGGAATTTTTTGCAAACGGATCGATTAAGGATTCTTTTGCATCTTCCATAGCGTGTTCTGCGAGTTCGTTAGGATCGGAAATATTTAAATATCTTGCGGGGATAATCAGGTCGGTGTCTACATGGTCACCATAACGCCAAATTTTGCTCATTTCATTACCTCCTCAGCACTTGTGATGTAACCAGCAATTGCACTTGCTGCTGCAGTGTATGGGCTTGCCAGGTAAACTTCAGAGTCTACGTGGCCCATACGACCGCGGAAGTTACGGTTGGTAGTGGAAATTGCACGTTCGCCTGCTGCAAGGATACCCATGTAGCCGCCAAGGCAAGGACCACAGGTCGGGGTGGAAACTGCACAACCAGCATCCAGGAAAATGTCAAAGAGACCAGCATGCATTGCTTTGCGATAAATCTCTTGGGTAGCAGGGATGATAATTACACGAAGTCCATCAGCGATGTGTTTGCCTTTGAGAATTTCAGCAGCTGCTTGGAGATCTTCAAAACGACCATTGGTGCAAGAACCGATGATAACTTGGTCGATTTTGATGTGATTGCTTTCGCATGCAGGATGAGTGTTTTCAGGAAGGTGAGGATAGGAAACGGTAGGTTTGAGTTCAGCGAGGTTGATATCGATAATGCGAGAATATTCAGCGTCATCATCAGCTACAACTGCTTCCCAGGGACGGGTTACGCCACGTTCAGCAAGGAATTCAATGGTTTTTTCGTCAACAGGGAAAATACCGTTTTTAGCGCCAGCTTCAATTGCCATGTTGCAAATGGTCAGACGGTCAGCCATGGTGAGTTCAGCAATGCCGTCGCCAGAAAATTCGATGGATTGATAACGAGCACCATCTACGCCAATCATACCGATTAAGGTAAGGATTAAGTCTTTGCCGCTTACGTATTTGGGGAACTTGCCAGTCAAGTTAACTTTGATAGCGGAAGGAACCTTGAACCAGGAAGTACCACTTGCCATTGCAGCAGCGATATCGGTGGAGCCCATGCCAGTGGATAGAGCGTTCAGAGCACCATAGGTGCAGGTGTGGGAGTCAGCACCGATGACGATTTCGCCAGGAGCGACTAAGCCCTTGTCAGGCAACAGAGCATGTTCTACACCCATTTGACCTACTTCAAAGTAGTTTACGATTTCATGTTGATGAGCAAAGTCACGCAATTGTTTGCACATGGTTGCGGATTTGATGTCTTTGCAAGGGGAGAAATGGTCAGGAACCAATGCGATTTTGGTTTTGTCAAATACGGGTTTGCCGATTTTGTTGAATTCAACGATAGCCGGGGGGCCGGTAATGTCATTAGCCAATACCAGGTCAACTTGGGAAACTAAGAGGTCGCCAGCGGATAAGCTGTCAACGCCTGCATGTTTCGCAAGGATTTTTTCAGTCATTGTCATGCCCATGAGAAAATACCTCCAAATTAAAATATTAGTAAAATTTTTAATAACTAAAATATAAAAACCCCCAACTGCTTATTGCAGCTAGGGGCGAAAAACAATCTCGCGGTACCACCCTGATTTAGTACTTGATTCACTTCTAGATAGGAGCATCTAGATGCATAACGTAGCAGTTACGTTCATTCCTAAATAATTCAGAATGACAGCTCCCAGGTGAGCGCTTTTCCTTGCTTGTAACGGTTCGCACCAATCACCGTCTCTCTAAAACAATAGCAAGTAAAATTATCCTGTTCATAGCCTTTGAAGTTTTAAATTTTAGTTAAAACATAACACCATATGTTCTAAATATTATGACAAGTTTAAATAGCTTTGTCAAGGGAAAAGGAAAATAGTTGTTAGTGGTTGGAGATGCATTTATTCATCAATTCGTAGGATTGTTTCCGACAAAAAGAACTCTCATTCATAATACATAATTGTTTTTGTACTATTTTTAACATTATTACTTAAATTTACAAATTATTATGCGTAAATTTAAATATACTTGTATACAATTTGCATGTAAAAGTTTTGAGAATTATAATGTAAAATGTCTATTAATTTATTATTTTTGGAGGGACTGATTATGACTACCAATTTACCTGGTAAGCAAGGCCTATATGACCCTTGGTTTGAGCATGACGCCTGCGGCGTTGGTGTCATTGCTAATATCAAAGGTAAGAAATCAAATAAAATCTTGCAACAAGCACTGGTTGTCCTGCGTAATATGGACCACCGCGGAGGTCAAGGTGCAGACGAAAATTCTGGCGACGGTGCTGGCGTACTGTTTCAAATTCCTCACAATTTCTTTGTTAAGGAAATGGCAAAGCAAGACGTGGAATTACCCGATGCAGGCAAATATGCAGTGGGTTTTGTTTTCCTGCCTCCTGACGTTGTAGAAAGAGAGAATATTCAACGTCATTTTGAGTGCATTATTCAAAACAACCATCAAGAAGTTATCGCTTGGCGTACCGTTCCTGTTAACCCTGATGTTTTGGGTGAGAAATCTCGTCAAAGCCAACCTTTTATGGCGCAAATTTTCATTAAACCCTCTGAAGAAGTTTTGGATCGTCTTGATATCGACGACAATGCTTTCGAAAGAGTTCTATATCAAATTCGTCGTGAAGCAGAAAAGCATATTCGTTATGGCAATTTGCGTGGCGGTAAGTTTTTCTATATTCCGAGTTTGTCTAGCCGTACCATCGTTTACAAAGGTATGCTGACAACAGAACAATTAAAGACTTTCTACTTGGATATGCAGGATACTTCTATTGAAACTGCATTGGCACTTGTCCATTCCCGTTTCAGTACCAATACCTTTCCGAGCTGGGAAAGAGCACATCCGTATCGTTATTTAATGCACAATGGCGAAATCAACACCCTGCGTGGTAACATCAACTGGATGCGTTCTCGTCAAACCATGTGTGGAAATTCTCTCTGGGGTAAGGATATCAACAAAATCATGCCTATTATCGATGAAACTGGCTCCGACTCCGGTATGTTCGATAATACCTTGGAATTTTTGGTTATGAGTGGTCGTAGCTTGCCTCATGCAGTTATGATGATGATTCCTGAACCTTGGGGTAAAAACCCTCATTTGGACGAAGATCTTAAAGCATTCTTCGAATATCATAACTCCGTTACTGAAGCATGGGATGGTCCTGCTGCTATGGCTTTCACCGATGGCCGTACCATTTGTGCAGCACTCGACCGCAATGGCCTGCGTCCTAGCCGTTACTACATTACTAACGACGACACCATCGTTTTGGCATCCGAAGTTGGCGTAATGGATATTGATCCTGCAACTGTTGTTAAGAAAGAACGTCTTCGTCCTGGTCGTATGCTAGTTATCGATACTGTTGAAGGTCGTATTATCGGCAACGATGAAATCAAACATCAAATTGCAACTGAACATCCATATAAAGAATGGGTTAAGGAATATTCCATTAAATTAAAAGATATCAAATTAGATAGTCCTCTTCCTGTTCCTGACCAAAAGACATTACATCAAAGACAAAAAGCTTTTGGTTATACCTTGGAAGATATTACCAAGTTCCTGCGCCCCATGGCTACTAAGGCTATGGATCCTGTAGGTGCAATGGGTCATGATATTCCTTTGGCTGTTTTGAGCGAAAAGCCTCAACTGCTCTATAGCTATTTTAAACAACTCTTTGCTCAAGTAACCAATCCGCCTATCGACGCGATTCGTGAAGAAGCATTCACCGATACAACCTCCGGCATTGGACCTGAACATAATATGATCGATCCTCAACCGGAAAGCTGTCGTATGATTAGTGCAGAATCTCCGATTTTCAGTAATGAAGAGATTGCTAAGCTTGATCATATTCCGCATTTTGGCTGCGTACGCATTCCTATGCTCTACAATGTTGCAGAAGGTGGCGCTGGCTTAGAAAAAGCATTAAACAACATTTTTGAACAAGCTGATAAAGCCTTTGCAGAAGGCAAATGCATTATCATTCTTACTGACCGTGGCATCTCCAAAGAACAAGCTGCAATTCCTGCACTTCTTGCTGGTGCTGGTCTTCACCATCACTTGATTCAAAATGGTACCCGTCTGCGTGGTTCCATCATTATCGAATCTGCTGAGCCTCGTGAAGTTCATCACTTGGCACTGCTCTTGGGCTATGGCGTAAGTGGCATCAACCCGTATCTGGCATTTGAATCTCTGGAACATATGTGCCAAAACGGTATGTTGGATATCGATTATGAAACTGCTTGTAAGAACTATATCGATGCTTGTACTCACGGCATTGCTAAGGTTCTTTCTAAGATGGGTATTTCTACCGTTCAATCCTATCGTGGTGCGCAAATTTTTGAAGCGGTTGGTATTGCAAGTGATGTTATTGAAAAATACTTCACTGGTACTCCTAGCCGTCTTGAAGGCATTGGCTTGGACGAAATTGCACAAGAAGTTGCAATGCGTCATGAATCTGCTTTCGGTGAAGATGCTGATATCTTCGTTTATGAATCTGGTTCTAAATTCCAATGGCGTAACGATGGTGAACAACATATCATCAATCCTGAAATGGTTGTTAAGCTGCAAAGTGCTTGCAGAACTGGCGACTATGCTCAATATAAAGAATTCTCTAAATTTATTAAATCTCATTCCAACCAAAATCTTAGAAGCATGCTGAGCTTCAGCCCGCAACGTCTTCCTATTCCTGTTGAAGAGGTTGAATCCGTCGAAAGCATTTGCAAACGCTTTAAGACTGGCGCAATGAGCTATGGTTCTTTAAGCCAAGAAGCACATGAATGCTTGGCTATTGCTATGAACCGCTTGGGCGCAAGATCCAATACCGGTGAAGGTGGCGAACATCCGTCTCGCTTCACTCCTATGCCTAATGGCGATAGCAAACGTTCTGCCATTAAACAAGTTGCATCTGGTCGTTTTGGCGTAACCAGCAACTACTTGGTTAATGCAGATGAAATTCAAATTAAGATCGCTCAAGGTGCAAAACCTGGCGAAGGTGGTCAATTACCTGGTGGCAAGGTTTATCCTTGGATTGCTGAATGCCGTGGCACAACTGCAGGCATAGGCCTTATTTCTCCTCCGCCTCATCATGATATTTACTCCATCGAAGACTTGGCTGAATTAATTCATGACTTGAAGAATGCTAACCCCAGAGCTCGCATTAGCGTTAAGCTTGTATCCGAGGTTGGCGTAGGTACCATTGCTGCAGGCGTTGTAAAAGCTTGTGCAGATGTAGTTCTTATTTCCGGTTATGATGGCGGCACTGGTGCAAGTCCGCGTACTTCTACCATGCATGCAGGTCTGCCTTGGGAACTTGGCTTAGTAGAAACTCACCAAACTTTGCTTCTTAACAATCTGCGTGACCGCGTAACCCTGGAAACAGACGGCAAGCTCTTAACTGGTCGCGATGTTATTATCGCAGCATTGCTAGGTGCGGAAGAATTTGGCTTTGGTACTGCTCCGCTTATCGCGCTTGGCTGTATCATGATGCGTGTTTGCAATTTGAACACTTGCCCCATGGGTGTTGCTACCCAAGACCCTGTTTTGCGCAAAAACTTCAAAGGCAAACCAGAATATGTTGTTAACTTCATGCGCTTTATCGCACAAGAAGTTCGTGAATATATGGCTATGCTTGGCTTTAGAACCATTAACGAAA
>JAKSOJ010000071.1 GCA_024405645.1 Phascolarctobacterium sp.
TTTACAATGTTGGTTGCACTTTCTAATTCTACTTTAGCGTCCGTCAATTGATTGTTATTGGCAGTAATTTCGGTATTGGTATTACGGATTTTTTGAGCGATTTCTTCTCGCTTTGCCTTGCCTTCGTCACTTGCATTCTCCATTTCAACAACGGTTGCACGCAAATCCTTCAAAGGTTGACGATTAGCAAGGTATTCATTGGTTACTTCGCTACGTTCGTCCACCAAAAGTTCAAGGTTTTCATTCTCGCGTTTCTTGTTTTCTTCAATGCGAGTAACCTCTGCCTTGATTTCGCCGAAACGAATTCTTTCCTGTCCAATAGAATCTGTTAACGATGCTATCTTTTTATTTAATTCTTCTGCTAAACGTTCTCGCTCTTCTAAGCTTTCTTGTTCAGAAATATATACAGCATGAAGTCGCTTTGCTTCTTCTCTTGCCTTTTCTATTTCCGCGTTACGACTCAGATAACCATCGCGATGTTTTTTACTACCACCACTAAAGCTACCACCCGCATTAACAGTATCCCCTTCCAGAGTTACTACGCGAAGCTTAAACTTGCCCTTTGCCGCAGCCTTATGTGCCGCATCAATATCTTCAGCAACAAGAACACGACCCAATAAGAAGCGAATTGCAGTTTCTGCTTCGCTATCGAAGCTAATCAAATCCGCTGCAAAGCCTAAAACACCTGGCAATTTACAAAGTGCCTCTTCCTCTTTAGAAGGAGTACGTTTTTGCACTGTATCCAAAGGCAGGAAGGTCGCTCTACCGCCATTGGTTTTCTTCAAGAAGGCAATGCCAGATTTAGCTGTTTCTGCATTTCGAGCAACAATATTTTGTGCACCTTCACCCAAAGCAGTTTCAATAGCAGTTATAAATTTATTATCTACTTTAATAAGTTCAGCAACAACGCCAATGATATCCTTTTTCCAAGTCTCATTTGCCTTCAAAATATTTTTGATACCAAAACCAAAGCCTTCGTAGCTAGCCTGCATACGAGAAAGAGCATTCTCCTTAGCTTCAGCCGCATTCATTGCACGTTGAGCTTCTTGATGTCTTCCGCGAATAGTTGTTAATTCGGCATTTACTTCCTTGAGTTGAGCCTCTAATTTGTCCTTTTCATCAACATAAGCTCTACCTTTTTGTTCAACCTCAGCCTGTAAGTCCAATTTCTTTTGGTACTCATCGGCCAGTCTATTAACAAGCTCTTCTGCTTCGTCTATCTTTTGCTTTAAGCTTTCACGCTTTCTAGCTCTATGGTCTTGACTTTGCTCCAGTTCACGCAATGCATTGCGAGCATTGGTCAATTTTTGCATATCATCGAAAGCTGTTGTGGAAGCACTATCTCTTTCTTTTTCTAATTCTTCTAAAGTAGTTTGAAGCTCTTTTGCTTTGTTTTCCAGTTCCTTAACCTTCAAATCTTTAGCAATGCGTTTTTTATCTGCTTTGTCAAATTCAGCAGTTAAAGTTTTAACGCTAGCTTCCATATCACTAGCCTTAAGGGCTAATGCTTCGTTTTTCTTTAGAACTCTATCTTTATTAATATTGGACTGATTTACTCTTTCGTCCAATACCTTTTGCTCACCTTTGATGCGTTCGATTTCCGCTTGCTTTTCGGTGATTTCTTCTTGCAAAGCATTGAAAGCTCTGGCCAATTCATCTAAATCGGTTTGAACCTGAGTATATTCTGCTTGCTTTGCGGTTTGCTTGGAAAGTCTCTCTGCATATTCGTCATCCAGAGCTTGCTTTTTATTAGCCAAAGCAAGTTGATTAGCCTCTAGGCTATCGATTTTACGAACTAAAACCGCAATACGACATGCGCGTTGATCCTTAGCCAAAGCATTGTACTTACGAGTCTTTTCAGCAGCAATTTCTAAAGGACCAACTTGGCTATCAACCTCGGTCTTGATGTCGTTAATACGAGTGAGATTGTTTGTCGCCTCATCCAAACGACTAGTAGCTTCCTTCTTGCGCAGACGATATTTGGCAATACCAGCAGCCTCTTCAAAAAGGGCACGGCGTTCTTCTGGACGAGAATTCAGAATTTCATCTATCTTATTTTGACCGATGATGGACATGCTACCCTTACCGAGACCAGTATCTGCCATAAGGTTAACAATGTCCTTCAGTCTGCATTTCTTTTTATTAATTAGATATTCACCATCACCAGAGCGATACAGACGACGAGTTAAATTTACCTCTTCAAAATCTATATTCAAGGCGTGGTCGGAATTATCAAAATTGAGAGTAACCTCTGCTACACCCAAAGCCCTACGTTTGGAGCTACCATTAAAAATGACATCCTCCATCTTGGAACCACGTAAATACTTTGCGCTTTGCTCGCCAAGAACCCAACGAATGGCATCAGAAATATTACTCTTGCCAGAGCCATTAGGTCCAACAACAGCAGTAATCCCCTTATCAAATGTTAATTCAGTTTTATCGGCAAATGATTTAAAGCCATAGGTCGAAAAGGACTTGAGACGCATACGGTCACCTCATACATATAATTTAACGGCATAATATGCCACTATATCAGTATATAATTTTAACACAATTAGAAGTTTATAGCAAATTGGTACCGAATGCTAAATTATATAGTTCCAATATAAATTTAATAGTTCATTTCCATAGAAGAAACTTATCAATGCACCTAAGCAAAGAAAGGGTCCAAAAGGAATGGCAAAATCCATTTTTTTATTTCTCAAGCGCATATATGCCAAACCAATAATCGCACCAATAACAAATGCTAAAAGCAATGCAACTAAAGTATTTTCAAAGCCTAGCCATAGTCCTAAACAAGGAGTTAGTTTTACATCCCCTTCTCCCAGTCCTCCTCTACTAATTAGATATATCCCAAGCATAATAACTAGACCTACAACAAAGCCATAGGCAGCATCTAAAAGACTAGTTTCAAGATAAGCATAGCCTATTCCAGATACAGCCAGAATGGCGTTAACCCAATCATATAAAAGCATTTCCTTTAAATCAGTATATGTATGATAAATTAAACAACCCACAAACACTACAATCAAAAGTATAGACAATTTATCCTCCACCCAGTATTAAAAAATACTCCTGTCATAGTAGGTACTACAACAGGAGTTTCAATTAAACTCAATATCAAATTAAAATAATTATAAGGCCTTTGAGGGGTCAAAGTCAAATGATAATTACCAGTTCAAGTCCTCAGCTTCTACTCTGCCACGACCAGTAAGGCTGTCGAGGAGAATACGTTGTTCGATTTGAGCGGTGAGTTTCTTGGTAAATTTAACAGTATCCGGATTTACAGACATGCTATCGATACCAGATTTAATGAGGAATTCGCAGAATTCAGGATATACAGAAGGAGCTTGACCACAGATGGATACGGTCTTGCCAGCTTTGTGAGCAACTTCGATAAGATGACGAATTGCACGGCGAACTGCCAAGTTTCTTTCGTCATAGATATGGGATACAGTATCATTGTCACGGTCGCAACCGAGGATAAGCATGGTCAAATCGTTAGAACCAATGGAGTAACCATCTACATAATCATTGAATTGGTCTGCAAGGATAATGTTGGAAGGAATTTCAGCCATCAGCCAAACTTTGAAGTCTTTGCTACGTGCCAGACCACAATCAGCCATGATGGAGGTTACTTTCTTAGCTTCATCAACGTTACGGCAGAACGGAATCATAACATGGAGATTCTTCAGGCCAAATTCTTCACGAACTTTACGAACTGCTAAGCATTCAAGTTTGAAAGCTTCGATATATTTAGGATCGTAGTAACGGGATGCACCACGCCAGCCAAGGAGAGCGGAAGGTTCGTTGGGTTCGAATTCATCGCCACCTTTGAGGTCACGATATTCAGAAGATTTAAAGTCAGAGAAACGCAGGATTACTTGACGCGGAGCCATAGCTTGACATACTTGACGAACGCCTTCAGCTAACATATCGATAACTTTTTCAGGTTGACCCATTTTGATGAGGTACAGAGGATGTTCATGGATGTAGGTAGTCCAGATGAACTCTTCACGCATGAGGCCAATGCCATCGCAAGGAAGTTGAGCATATTTTTCAGCCAGTTCAGGATCTCCAAGATTCATGTAAATCTTGGTGCCAGTCGGCGGGAAGTATTCTGCTGCTGCAGCAACAACTTGTTGTGCTTGAGCAGGTTTTGCTTCTTCGAAGATACCTTCATAAACAACGCCATGAGTTGCATCGATAGTTACATCGATACCATCAGGAATAGTAGTGGTTGCAGCTTCGCCACGAGATTTGGTACCTACGATACAGGGAATGCCAAGCTCACGAGAAACGATGGAAGCATGGCAGGTCATTCCGCCGCTATCAGTAACGATTGCTTTCGCTTTCTTCATAGCAGGTACCCAGTCGGGTGCAGTCATTTCAGTTACAAGGATTTCACCTTGTTGGAATTCATCGATATGGGAAGGATCAAGAATTACATGAACCTTACCACTTACTTGACCAGGGCTAGCAGGCAAACCTTTTACAATTACTTTGCGTTCGTTATTCATTGGTTTCTTATCTTCTTTCTTTTCAACTTTTTTGTCTTTATTACGACGAGACCATACAGTTTCGGGACGAGCTTGGAGAATCCAAATCTTGCCATCGCGTTCATCTACGCCCCATTCCATGTCCATGTAGCAGCCATAGTGAGCTTCTATTTTCTTTGCGTAACCAGCAAGTTCAACAATTTGTTCATCAGTAAGCTTTTGCATGCCTTGTTCTTCAGCAGGAACAGGAAGTTCTTCACAGTCGCCAGTTGCTTTACGAACGAGTTTAATATCTTGCAGGCAAACATTCTTTTCAACGATTTTTTGAGTTGCTTTTTCAACGGTGTAGTTATCAGGAGTTACAGTACCTTGAACTACATATTCGCCAAGGCCCCAAGCACCTTCGATAAGAATATTGTCATCTTCACCAGTAGCAACGTTAACAGTGAACATAACCCCTGCTGCACGAGAGAATACCATCATTTGAACTGCAGCGGAAAGTGCAACTTCTAGATGGTCAAAGCCTTGTTTTTCACGATAGTATACGGCACGGTCAGTGAAGCAGGATGCATAGCATTCTTTAACCTTTTGTACGATTACTTCAGGACCTTGAACATTTAAATATGTATCTTGTTGGCCAGCAAAGGATGCATCAGGAAGGTCTTCTGCGGTAGCGGAAGAACGAACTGCTACGAAGGGGTTCATTTGACCAACGCGTTTGCCTAATTCTGCATAAGCAGCAGCAATTTCATCTTGTAAATCTTGGGGCATTTCCTTTTCCATGATTGCTTTACGCATGCGAGCGCATACATCTCTAAGAACTGCACCGTTTTCAACGTCGGTTAATTCAGAAACCAATTCTTTAATTTCCAAATCCAAACCAGTTTTTTCGAAGAAGTATCTATAAGCAGCAGCGGTTGTAGCAAAACCATATGGAACAGGAACTTCTACTTTAGAAGTCATTTCGCCCAAGGAAGAGGACTTGCCACCAGCGATAGCAACGTCTGCTCTTTCCAATTGATCAAACCACAGCAAAAAAGCTTTTTCTTTATCCATTTTATGGTCTCCTTTTTATTTTAATATACACAATAAGGATTTGTTTCCTTATTTAGCATATACTATAGCATTAATTGAGTATACTTTCAATAGGTTTGAGCCAAATTTAAAATGTATACATTTTTAAATTTCTGTGATAGAATATTTCTGCAATAAATATAATCTTAAATTTTAAAGGAGCCCCTATGCAAACTTTCATATATAATAATAGCACTCAAAATTTTCCAACACTCTTCGACGATGGTCATGGCGACTACAATAGAAGCTACGAAAAAAACAATGATGGTTTTGACTACGCCGATTATTCTACTGATACTAGTGATAACAATTTCGTAAACTACGAAAAAAAGGTTAAGAAGAAAAAATCCAACAAAGAAATTTTAGAGCATTTAAAAAAACATTGGGCATAAAGAAAAGGCATCAAAACAGATGCCTTTTTCTTATATACTATTTTATGTCTTTTAATTTTATTCATAGAGTATTATAATATGTTCAGAGAGAATTTTAAAAGGAAGCGACTTAAATGAATAAAGATCACAAATTCTTAGTGCATGTATTGTCTGGTCCAGCTTTATTTGCACTAACTTATTTTGCTTGCATTAATTACTGCGATGCTAAGCAGGCAGGAGCTTTAGCAACCTGCATGTGGATGGGTATCTGGTGGGTACTGAGGCCAGTTGATATTGCAGTCACTGCCCTACTCCCCATCCTATTAAACTCATTCTTGGGTATGGTCCCTATGAACGGAATCATTTCCCGTTATTTTTCCGAAATAGTTATTCTGCTTTTGGGTTCAGATTTAATTTCCATAACCTGGGAATCTTCCAAACTAGATCAACGTTTAGCACTTAGAAGCCTCTGTCTAATAGGTGCAAGCCTCAAGCAACAGATTTTCGTTTGGCTAACAGCCTCAACAGTACTTTCCATTTTCCTGCCCAACGTAGTAACGGTGCAGATTCTAATTCCAGTTGCCATCGC
>JAKSOJ010000072.1 GCA_024405645.1 Phascolarctobacterium sp.
CCATGACGCTTGGATAATTTAGAACGGTCAGGAGCAAGAATCATACTCATATGTCCAAATGCAGGAGGTTCCCATCCCAAAGCATCATAAACAAAAAGTTGTTTAGGAGTATTAGAAAGATGCTCTTCTGCCCTTAAAACATGAGTCATACCCATCAGATAATCGTCAATTACAACAGCAAAGTTGTATGTTGGCATACCATTTGATTTCATGATTACATAGTCATCAAATTGATTGAGATTAAAACTTACGTCGCCATGAATAAGATCATGCACAACAATATTGCCCTCTGCGGGAATTTTCAAACGTACACTATATTTTTGACCTGCTTTAAGCTTTGCTTGAACCTCTTCTTCAGTTAAATCCCTACAGGTTCTAGCATATCTAAAAGGCAGTTTCGCAGCCTTTTGCTTTTCACGCTCAGCCTCAAGCTCTTCGCTAGTGCAGAAGCAACGATAAGCCTTGCCGCTTGCCAAAAGTTCATCAACATATTTTTTATAAATGTCTAAACGTTCAGATTGATAGTAAGGACCATAATCCCCACCCTTTTCAGGACCTTCGTCCCAATTGATACCAAGCCATTTTAGACTAGTCAGTATTTGGCTAACACTATCTTCTTTTAAGCGTTCGGTATCGGTATCTTCAATGCGAAGAATTAATTTGCCACCCATTTTATGAGCAAAGAGCCAGTTAAAGAGAGCAGTTCTTGCACCACCAATGTGCAGATAGCCAGTAGGACTTGGCGCAAAGCGAACTCTTACCTCTTTTTCGTTCATAATATATCGTCTCCTTGAGGTCAATTTCATGCCTAAAAATAAAAATACTATATCAGAATAATTATAATACTCTCTACTCAAAAGGGCAAGAAAAAAAGCACCCGCAACTGCGAGTGCTATGGTTAACTAATCTCTTCAAGAAGCTCTGTAAAGATTCCTCTTACATGAGATGGTTCTAGTATTTTTTGCAAATATTTAACTTGCTTGCGAGAGCTCTTTGGTTGAGTTCGATTCCAGTATAATACGGTTAATTGCACAAGAAGAATTGACAATGGTTTTAACTTATCATGCTTACCAAAAATATAAAGCATGTGATGGTACCACTCTTCGTAAATATCCATCTCATCCTTCATGGTGATTCTCGCAAGATTACTCATCAAATTGCGTTCTCCACGCAGAGCTATGGTCATTGCTTCCTTCTTATATTCCCTAGTTACGTTGTCTTTAGCAGCATAGCTTACCAAGTACATGTAAGAAAATTGTACCTGACGGTAAAGGATGTACATAGCACCTGCCCCAAAATTTTTGGCGTACATAATGGAATTCAAGTCAATATAGTATAAAAGATGTTCGATGAATTTCAAATCAGGTTGTTCAGACGCTGCTTTAAGAATCAATTTCAAAAGCCATTGAGCCTGTTTATCCCATTTGCGCAAACTCATACGAGCAGATAGACTTGCTAACTCGATATAGAAAGCCTTCATATCCCAAATGTCCTTGCGACTATTTTGGAAGATGACGAAATATTCATCAAATCTTGCTTGCAAAGCATCTAGACGACGGTCGCAAATAGCAAAAAGCATAGCTTCCAAAAAGTCCTGATTCTCCGCAAACATCTCTTCTTTGCCAAGGATTACCTTCAAGCGAGAATCTACTATATCAAACCATTCAGTCAGCAAATCCTCATTATGCCTACGAATAACCATTAGGAAAACATCTTTAACTGTCTGTATGAAGATTTTATCATCTAAGGTTGCAACACTCTCAAGCACTTGCTTTGCTTTATCAAAATCACCTTGCTTAACAGCTAAGCAACCATTCAAACTAAAAATATTTTCCATAAATTATTCAGCAGAACCTTCATAAATAAAACCAGTTCTAGGATCTACGGTTACTATTTGACCGTCTTTAAGAGTGCTGATTGCACCTTCTGCTCCAACAACTACAGTAAGCTTTAAAGTAATTGCAACAATTGCACCAGCAGAGGTCAAGCCTCCTTCTTCAGTGATAATTGCAGCTGCATGATTAGCAACAAAGGATACGAATTCATCATCCAAGCCAGGAACAACTACAATATCACCACGATGAACCTTTGCATGGTAATCTTCAGGGGATACACAAATAGATACCTTGCCACTTACGACATTTTTACCAATACCTACGCCTTTAACTAAAGCTTCAGCCATAATTAGAACACCTCCAATTTATAGTTTCAGTATTACACAAAAAGCTCTATCAGTCAATGCATAATAATATTATACTTTAGACCTTTACGATACCTTCGTAAATACAACCAGTGATAGCATCAACGGTTACTGTTTGACCGTTCTTGAATAGCGTAGTTGCTTTAGGAATATCTACAATTACCGGTATGCCCGTAGTAACAGCAACCATCGCTGCATTGGAGGTTAAACCACCTTCCTCGGCAATGATTGCTGCCGCATTTTCTGTAATATAAGGAATAAGTTCTTCTTCTAAATCTGAAACGATAACAATTGAACCCTTAGTGATATTATGCAAGCAATCACAGCAGGATGCTGCTACAGCAACTGTACCGTTAACGGATCTTTTACCAATACCGATACCTTTAGCTAAAAGCTTGCCGACATTAACAACCTTTATTAAATTGGTAGAACCAGTAGTACCTACAGGAACACCAGCGGTTACGATAACGCAATCACCTTGTCTGATGATTTCTTTTTCCATAGCCAAGGAAATGGACATGTCGATAATACCATCTGTGCTTAATTCTTCTCTACCTAAAATAGGATATACGCCCCAATACAGCTGCATAGCACGCACCTTGGCAATTTGAGTAGATACAGCTATAATTTCGCAGTTAGGTCTATATTTAGCAACCATGCGTGCAGTAAAGCCTGATTCAGTATTGCAAACAATGGCATCAGCATCAATTTCCAAAGCGATTTGGCAGGTTGCATGGCTAATTGCATCAGTAAAATGAGTATTCCAAACCAAGCCTTTTTTACGGAACATTTCATCATAATGCAGAGCGTGTTCAGTACGAGTACAAATTCTAGCCATGGTCTTAACTGCTTCTAAAGGATATTGCCCAGAAGCTGTTTCACCGGAAAGCATTACTACGTCAGAACCATCATAAATTGCATTAGCAACATCATTTACCTCTGCACGAGTTGCGCGATAGGAATTGCACATGCTTTCTAGCATTTGCGTTGCTGTTACTACAATCTTGCCTTCAGTATTGCAGCGGGCAATAATATCCTTTTGGACAACAGGAACATCTTCTGCCGGTATTTCTACACCTAAGTCGCCACGAGCAACCATAATGCCATCAGAAACAGCAAGAATGCCTTCAATATTATTTACACCTGCTTGATTTTCAATTTTAGAGATAATACCCATGGAATAGCCATTGGCTTCTAATACTTTACGAATTTCGAGAACATCCTCTGCCTTTTGGACAAAGGAAGCAGCAATGTAATCCATGCCTTGGGAAGCTGCAAATAAAATATCGGATTTATCCTGTTCGCTTAAGAAAGGAAGGCTCAATTGAAGCCCAGGACAAGCAACACGCTTACGAGAAGAAATATAGCCGCCATTGATAACCTTGGTTTCAATTTCCTTGCCAGCTACATTTACAACCTCAAGAGTGATGATACCATCATTCAAAAGAATGGTGTCACCCATCTTTACTTCCTCTGGAAGGCCTGCATAATTAACAAAGCTTTTTTCCTTAGTACCAGTCATTTCTTCTGTAGTCAGAACGAAACGATCACCACTAGCTAATAAAATTTTATCTTCTGCGAAAATGCCCAAACGCATTTCTGGACCTTTTGTATCACAAAGAGCTGCCACCGGCTTATCAGCTATTTGAGCAGCCTCACGCAGCAAAGCTAATCTTTTGCCATGGTCCTCATGATTGCCATGAGAAAAGTTAAAGCGTGCACAATCCATGCCAGCTTTAATCATATTTACAAGAAGCTCTACATTATCAGTAGACGGACCCATAGTGCAGATAATTTTTGTTTTCTTCATATTATTTACCTCTTTATAAAAATGCCAAATCAACTCAGGACATACTTTAACACTCTGAATTATAAAATATATGTTATGCTAAGTCTAATTAGGAATACCTTTTAACTTGAGAGAACTCTATAGTTCCTAGCACACTTCATAACAGTACTAAATGCTCAATCGTGAAGCAAGCTTTGCTTGATATTTGCAAAGCTCCTGCATGTAATACCTTGCTGCTTCCTATAAAAAATGGATATGAGGCGGTACCTATCAGTACTGACCCATATCCATTCATAATTTTACTTTAGTATAAACCAAAAATCTCGTGGCTTATGCTTTATATTCTTTAATCTTTTCGATAAGCTTAGGAAGTACAACCTTCACATCACCAACAATACCATAATGAGCTACGGTAAAGATAGGAGCATGAGGATCACGGTTGATTGCTACGATGCAATCAGCGTCTTTCATGCCAGAGATATGTTGGATAGCACCGGAAATGCCACATGCGAAATAAAGTTTCGGAGTAACAGTTTTGCCGGATTGACCAACTTGTTGACCATGGGAAATCCAACCTTCATCAACAGCTGCACGAGAACCTGCAATTGCAGAGTTTTCGAAGAGAGCTGCCAATTGTTCGAGAACTTTGAAATTGTCTTCTTCACCAAAGCCACGACCACCAGCACAGATAACATCTGCTTCTTCGATTTTGATTGCATTATCAGCAACCAGAGGAGCAACTTCTACAACTTCGATACGGCTTACGCAGCCAGCTTCAGGAGCAAAGTTGATAACTTCGCCAGTTCTGGAAGCATCTTTTTCTAAAGCTTTGAAAACTTTAGGACGAACAGTACCCATTTGCGGACGCATTTCGTCGCAAACGATGGTAGCATAAATATTGCCACCAAGAGCAGGACGAGTCCAAGCTACGAGACCATCTTCGGTAATATCAACCTCGGTGCAGTCTGCACAGAGACCGGTTTTTAAACGAGCTGCAATACGAGGAGCTAAATCGCGACCATCACAGGTAGCACCCATCATGATTGCGGAAGGATTGTATTTAGCAACCAATTGGCAAATTGCATCGGTATAAAGTTCGGTGTTATATACACTGTACTTTTCGTCTTCGATTACATATACCTTGTCAGCGCCACCAGCGATTAAATCTGCAGTGTTAACGCGACCAGCAGGTCCAATGTAAACTGCGCAGCAAGCATAATTAGCTTTTACAGCAAGGTCTTTTGCTACAGCCAACATTTCGAAAGTAGTTGCATTGATTTGACCACCTTCGGGTTCGCAAATTACCCAAATATCAGTATCATTAGCAGCTGCTTTAGGAGCTTCTGCTTTTTGAGCAGCGCCTTCGGGAGCAATAGCTTCACAAGGGCATTCGCCAACACATGCACCACAAGAGATACAGGTATCGGGATCCACTTTAGCTTTGCCATCTACGATAGAAATTGCGCCTACAGGGCAAACAGCCACGCAGGATTCGCAAGCACAACATTTAGTTTGATCTACACACATTGCCATTATCATTCACCTCAACGACTCAAAACTTCTGCACTGATTAATTTTTGCATCAGCATATCAACTGCTTCATCCATGTCTTCAACATTGATGATTTCGCCAGAGATTTCGGGAGGTGCAGGAGCAAATGCTTTTCTAACTTTGGTAGGAGAACCAGGCAGACCAATTTGATCTTCGGTCAAGCCAAGATCAGCGATACCCCATTCAGGAATAGCAGCCTTACGAGCTTTCATTTTGCCCTTAATGGATGCAAAACGAGGTTCTTTACCAGCTTTTTCAACAGTTACGAGAAGAGGAGCAGCACATGCAAGAGTGATGCTTGCTTCTTCGTTTTCACGACGAACGATGAATTTGCCATCTTTGAATTCGGTAGAAAGAGCGGAAGTGATTTGAGGAAGACCAAGGTGTTCTGCAATTTCAGGACCAACTTGGGCAGTATCGCCATCAACTGCTTGTTTACCACAGAGAACCAAATCATAATCGCCAATTTTCTTAATAGCTGCAGCCAAAGTAGTGGAAGTAGCCAAGGTATCAGAACCTGCTAACGGACGGTCGGTAATGAGAATGCCTTCGTCAGCACCCATTGCAATAGCCTCTTTTAAAACGTCTTTTGCAGTGGGAAGACCCATGGAAATACAGGTTACCTTACCGCCTTCTTGATCTTTTAAAGTAAGAGCAACTTCAAGAGCTTGACGGTCGTCAGGATTCATGATATTTTCTACGCCTTCGCGAAGAAGAGTACGAGTTTCGGGATTGAATTTAACAGTTTCGGTGTCAGGAGTTTGTTTAATACAAACTATAATATTCATCTTAATCCTCCTTAGAGTTTTAATTACACAGTATTGTGTATATTGTAACACTTTAACACTATATATTGCAAGAAATATATTAGGATAAATGCAGAATTACATAAAGCAGTCTTTTCCAAGTAGTTTTTGCATTTCCATGCG
>JAKSOJ010000073.1 GCA_024405645.1 Phascolarctobacterium sp.
GAAAGCCCAAATTGTTCCATCAGACGAGCAAGTCTTTGAGCAGGAAGTTCAGGAAGGCTAGCACGAATACCATCAATCCATTCATCTGTTAATTCAACAGGAACAAGGTCAGGTTCGGGGAAATAACGATAGTCATGAGCTTCTTCTTTAGAACGCATGGAGAGAGTAATACCATTAGCTTCATCCCAGGTACGAGTTTCTTGTACTACATGGCCACCATCTTCAAGAATTTCTTTTTGGCGTTCAACTTCGTATTCAATTGCACGCACGAGAGAACGGAAGGAGTTAAGGTTTTTGATTTCAGCACGAGTACCAAATTCTTTTGCGCCTTCAGGCATAATGGAAACGTTAGCATCGCAACGCAGAGAACCCTCTTGCATCTTGCAGTCGCAAACATCGATGTATTCGAGAATAGCTTTAAGATTTTCCATATAAGCACGAGCTTCTTCAGCACTACGCATATCAGGTTCAGATACAATTTCCAAAAGAGGAACGCCCGCACGATTGTAGTCAACTGCAGAAGAATCGGAAGTAGAAATGGTTGCGCCAGAGTGAACAAGCTTGCCAGCATCTTCTTCCATATGAATACGAGTTACGCCAATGGTTTTATGTTCACCATCTACAACGATATCAATATGGCCACCTAAGCAAATAGGTTGATACAATTGAGAAATTTGGTAGTTTTTAGCAAGGTCAGGATAGAAATAATTCTTACGATCAAATTTATTAGTTTTTTGAATTTCACAATTCAAAGATAAACCTGTTTTGATAGCAAAATCAACTACTTGCTTGTTAAGCACGGGCAATGCGCCAGGCATACCAAGACATACAGGGCAAACATGGGTATTAGGCAAACCACCGAATTCAGTGGAGCAAGAGCAGAAAATTTTGGTTTTTGTTTTTAATTCGGCATGAACTTCAAGGCCGATAACAGTAATATATCTAGTCATTATTTGTTACCTCCCAAAGGTGCAATTGCTTTATGGAATTCAGTTGCTTGTTCAAAGGTATATGCTGCACGAAGAACAGTTTCTTCATCTAAAGGTTTACCAATGATTTGCATACCTACGGGCAAACCGTCTGCAAAACCGCAAGGAATGGAAATGCCGGGCAGGCCAGCCATATTTACAGGAATAGTTGTTACATCCAGCATGTAAATTGCCAAAGGATCCATTTTGCCATCGATAGGATAAGCAGTAACAGGAGAAGTCGGAGTTAAAAGAACATCACATTGTTTGAAAGCTTCTTCAAAATCTTTGCGGATAAGAGTACGAACTTGCATTGCTTTTTTGTAGTATGCATCATAGTAACCAGTAGAAAGTACGTAGTTACCAAGCATGATACGACGACGAACTTCAGCACCAAAGCCTTCAGTACGGCTCAAGGTAGTCATTTCAGGAGCAGAAACAGCTTCAGCATTGCGATAGCCATAGCGAACGCCATCGAAACGAGCCAAGTTTGCAGATGCTTCTGCAGGAGCAATGATATAGTAAGTAATTACTGCATATTCGGTATGAGGAAGAGATACTTCTACGATTTCAGCACCAAGCTCTTCATATTTTTTGATGGCCATTTGAATTTGCTCTTTAACTTTAGCATCGATACCTTCGCCAAAATATTCTTTAGGCAAACCAATTTTAAGACCTTTAACATCACTTACGAGAGCTTTGGTAAAATCAGGAACAGCCACATCGAGAGATGTGGAATCCATTTTATCGTTACCACAAATGGTATTGAGTACGATAGCAGCATCGGTTACGTCTTTGGTGATAGGTCCGATTTGGTCCAAAGAGGATGCAAATGCTACGCAACCATAACGAGATACACGACCATAAGTAGGTTTAATACCTACACAACCATTGAAGGAAGCCGGTTGACGAATAGATCCGCCAGTATCGGAGCCCAAGGTCCAAATTGCTTCGCAAGCAGCAATTGCTGCAGCACTACCACCGGAAGAACCGCCAGGAACACGAGAAAGATCCCAAGGGTTGTGAGAAGGACCATAGAAAGAATGTTCAGTAGTAGAACCCATAGCAAATTCATCCAAATTGGTTTTGCCCAAGAAAATGGTTTCATCTGCGCGCAGGTTTTTAATTACATGTGCATCAAAAATAGGAATAAAGTTATCTAACATTTTGGAAGAACAGGTAGTTCTAAGTCCTTTGGTGGAAATATTATCTTTAATCGCACCAGGAACACCTGCAAGAGGAGCAATAGCTTCGCCAGCAGCAATTTTTGCATCAACTTTAGCAGCTTGAGCAAGAGCTCCTTCTCTATCTAAAGTTACATAGGCTTTTACTTGGTCTTCAACTTCATCTATTCTTGCAAAACATGCATTAGTAAGTTCGACAGAGCTGATTTCTTTATTAACGAGCTTATCATGGAGCTCGTGAGCAGTAAGTTTATAAAGTTCCACAGTTTGTCCTCCTTATTATTCGATTACACGAGGCACTTTAAAGCCGTCATTATGAACAGCAGGTGCATTCTTCATAGCATCTTCGTGAGCTACTCCCTCTTGGACAACGTCTTCACGAAGCACATTAGCAACGGGCAGTACGTGAGCAGTAGGTTCGATATCAGTAGTATCGATTTGTTGAAGGATATCTGCATAGTTAATAATTTGGTTGAATTGTTCCGTGAATTTTTCCATTTCAGCTTCAGGAACAGTCAAACGAGAAAGTGTAGCGATATGTCTTACGTCTTCAGCAGTTACTTTCATTTTGTCACCATCCTATAATTTTTAAGCTATTAGCCTTTTTACAAAAACAATAAATCACTCTATTATAACACAGAAAGCAAAATTCCTACAAAAGAATTTTGCTTTCATAAAGTTTATATCATATTTATTTAAAGATTATTATGCTTCTTTTAAGAATGCTACATAGCCTTTTTTAGCTTCGTAAACATCTACTTTAGAAGTTACTTCCCAGGGAGCATGCATGGACAAAACTGCAACACCACTATCAATTACATTCATACCGTAAAGAGCCATGATGTAAGCGATTGTTCCACCGCCACCTAAATCTACACGACCAAGCTCTGCAGTTTGGAAATGTACATTATGCTTATCCATCATTGCACGAAGCTCGCCAAGGTATTCTGCATTCGCATCATTAGAACCAGATTTGCCTCTTGCGCCAGTAAACTTGTTGAATACCATGCCTCGACCAAGATAAGCAACATTTTTCTTATCAAAAGCGGATGCATAAAGCGGATCATAGCCACTAGAGACATCGGAACTCAACATTTTAGAGTTAGCTAAAGTTCTACGCACTGCCAGGTCAGAATTTTCTCCCATAAGCGCTAAAACCTCTGCAACAGCATTTTCGAAGAAACGAGATTGCATACCAGTTGCACCAACAGAGCCAATTTCTTCTTTGTCAACCAACAGGCAACAAGCTGTACGTTCAACTTTCTTTGTTTCCAACATTGCAACAAGGCTAGTATAAGAACATACGCGATCGTCTTGGCCATAAGCCAAAACCATGCTGCGATCAAATCCCATTTCACGAGCACGACCTGCAGGAACGAAAATCAATTCTGCACTTAAGAAATCATCTTCTTCGATATCGTACTTTTCTTTCAATAAAGCAAGAACGTTTTCCTTTGTGGATTCTTTGTCATCTTTAGTCAAGGGATAATTCCCGCATAAAACGTCAAGTGCTTCACCTTCAACAACGACAGAAGCTTTCTTTTCCATTTGCTCTTGAGCCAAATGAATTAAAAGATCTGTTACGCAGAATGCAGGTTCTTTTTCATCTTCACCAATACAAATATCAACAATAGAGCCATCCTTTTTAACTACTACACCATGAAGCGCTAATGGCAGTGCAACCCATTGGTATTTTTTAATACCACCATAGTAGTGAGTATCTAAAAGACACATATTGGAATCTTCATAAATTGGTTTTTGTTTAACATGAAGACTGCAAGTATCGTTATGAGCTCCAAGGATATTCATACCATTTGTCAGAGGTTCTTTGCCAATGTTGAACAAAGCAATAGATTTTTTCATGCAAACAGCATAAACCTTGTCCCCTGCTTTTAGTTTCTTTCTGCCACCAATTAAATCATCAAGATTTTTATAGCCAGCAGCTTCTGCTGCAGCGATAGCATACTTAACGCTTTCTCTTTCAGTTTTGCAGGTAGAAAGAAAATCGATATAACCAGCATTTAAAGTCTCAAGGGCTTCTTTATCTGCATCTGTATAAGTACTCCAAATGGATTTTTTATCAGCCATAATCAATCTCCTTTATTCGAAGCTATTCAAAAAAGTCTTCATACAATTGACTGCACCACGTTTTGCAGCTTTAGCAGGACTTGCTTCTCCCATGCGTACAAAATTAACAGAAGAAGATGAACCAATACCCTCAAGATTTTGGTTGAAAAGGTATTCTTCATTGTTAACATCAACGCATTTAAGTTTCATGGTAACATAAGCAGTTTGAGTTGAGGTACCTGCAATAATCATAATGCCAGTTTTCTTATGACGAACAGGCAACATACTAATGAATATCACGCGGTCAGCTCCACATGCTTCACCAACATTAACAAGTTCAGTTAAGGTAGGAGCTTCTGGATTTTCAAACTGTGTTACTTTTAGAGCTTTAATTAAATCATTATTAGCTACAACCTGAGTTTTTGAATTTTTCTTTGCTGGATATTTTTTCTTCAACTGCTCTTTGATAGCACCTGCTACCATTTCACGAGCACGATTTTCTAATCCACTCAAATCAACATAAGGAAGCACCGCAACCTTATATGGCAATAGACACTCGGTTACTTCTTTATCGATCATTTCAAATCTTGTTTCACCAGTATCAGCAGTCCCTTTGTCAAAAACATCAATAGAGCTTTTTGTATTTTCTTGTTGAGTTTGTTCTTTTTTCACACCAATGCTAAAAGTAGCATCATTACTCTCTTTTTCAGCAAAGCAAGTAACAGAAACTCCCAACATTAGTGTAGCAAGAAAAACGCTTAAATATTTTTTCATTAATATTTCCTTCGTATGAAAGGCTTAACTATTATTTCTTTTCTGCAACAGCTTTGAAAGCTTTTTCTGCTGCTGCCAAAGTCTTCTCAATTTCTTCAGGACCATGTGCCAAAGAAACAAAGTTTGTTTCAAATTGAGAAGGCGGCAAATATACGCCATTTTCTAACATCGTATGGAAATAAATTTTAAATGCTTCGAGGTCGCAAGCACAAGCACTGTCAAAATCAGTTACAGGCTTATCGCTAAAGAATACGGTGAACATAGAGCCCAAACGATGAATTTGAACAGGCACGCCATATTTATCAGCAATTTTTTGCAAACCACCAGTCAGAATAGCAGTCATGCTTTCAACACGAGCACAAACATCATTATCCAGAATATAGTTAAGAGCTGCAATACCAGCTGCCATAGCAAGAGGATTGCCACTTAAAGTACCTGCTTGATACATGGGACCAGCAGGAGAAACCATTTGCATGATTTCTTTTTTGCCACCATATGCAGCCACAGGAAGACCAGCACCAATTACTTTACCAAGACAAGTAATATCTGGGTCAATGTCAAACAAGGATTGGCTGCCACCTTGAGCTGCACGGAAGCCAGACATAACTTCGTCGCAGATAAAGAGAGCGCCATATTTTTTAGTTAAGCTTTGAATAAATTCCAAAAAACCTTCTTTAGGAGGAACAAGGCCCATATTTCCAGGGGTTGGTTCTAGGATTACACCAGCAATTTCACTGCCACGTTCAACGAAAACCTTTTCCAAAGCAGCTTCATCGTTAAACGGAACGGTAATAGTAGTTCCTGCAACAGCAGCAGGAACACCAGGACTATCGGGTACACCAAGAGTTACAGCACCACTGCCAGCCTTTACAAGCAGGCTATCGTGATGACCATGATAGCAACCAATAAATTTAACAATGCAATCGCGCCCAGTATAAGCACGTGCAAGACGAAGTGCACTCATAGTTGCTTCGGTGCCAGAGTTAACCATGCGAACCATATCCATGGAAGGCATGAATTTCAAAACTAATTTTGCAAGTTCAACTTCTGCAGCGGTGGGAGCACCATAACTAGTACCTTTTTCTGCAGCTTTTTGAATTGCTTCAGTTACAACAGGATGAGCGTGACCTAAAAGCAAAGGACCATAACTCAATACATAGTCGATATATTCGTTGCCATCAATATCATAAATTTTCGCAGCCTTGCCACCATCAATAAACGGAGGTACGCCACCAACACTGCGGAAAGAGCGAACCGGGGAATTTACACCACCAGGTATTACTTCTTTTGCTTCTGCGAAAACTTGAGTAGATTTTTCAAGATTCATATTATTTATCCTCTTTAAGCCATTTTGCTACGTCAAGTGCATGATAAGTAATAATCATTTTAGCACCAGCACGTTTAAAGCTAGTCATAGTTTCCATAACAATACGTTTTTCATCAATCCAACCTTTTTCTG
>JAKSOJ010000074.1 GCA_024405645.1 Phascolarctobacterium sp.
GCTTCGCAAACGCGATCTTTAATTTCGATCATTTTTACCTTCCTCCTTGAAATGGTTTGGACTTTCTGTCCAAAAATATAATTTGCTTATTGGTTGGCCCAATAAGAATATTACCAAAATTTCTCGAGTATAAACCCGCTACAAGGACATATTCTACAAAAAGGCACAGAATCCTGCTAGCATTCGCACCTATTCGTAAAATTTGTAGTTTGAAAAATTTTGCTTATACACATTATAACACATAATGGCAAATTGCACATCATTCAATTAAAAATTTTTATGTATACAAAAGGTTCCAAACTCACCGCTCCAATATAATACTAAAAAAAATGTAACATTGCAAGTGCTTTTTTGTAAAGTTTTTATCAAATATTCGCTCCACCGCGGATATAAGCCTCTAAAATGTAGTAAAATTTCAGTACATTTAAAATCAGAGTACATTCTATCTTTTATCAATAGACATCTGTCTATTATAAGTATTCAACTTTTGTTTATATAAATAAAATCAGTATTAAAATCTTTCAAAAGAAATTTTAGTGTAAGTCAACTATACATTCAGAAAATATGCTAAAAAAAGAAGAAATTCTGCATTTTTCAGCAGAATTTCTCCCTCAAAAAACAAGTTATGAAACTATTTCATTATTTTTTCATGTTTATGGTGTTGAGTCGGTAGCAAATCATAGTGAGAATACCTGTAAGCCAAAATAAGCAACCCATTTGTGTATTGAAGTAGACATGATCTGTAAGTCCCCCAACCGCAATACCAATGGAAGCCATACAATAGCTCATTCCCATTGCCTTAAACCAGGGTGCAACCCCTTCGTGAGAAAGCTTGTACGCACTGCGGAACATCATTCCCCAAACAAAGAGAAAAGTAAGAAAACCATGTACGCCCAATTCTGACCAAACATTCAAGAAAATATTGTGACAGTGATACATAATTACACTTGTATCATCCAAATAGAAATTGTATTCTGGATAAACAAAACGATATCCATACCACCCTATTCCTAAAGGAAAATCTTGAATAATTGCTAAAGTGCTTTCTATGTAGGCAATGCGCAAAGCAGCAGATGTATCTTCACCACTTGTAATAGAACTAAATCTTTGGATAACAGCTCTACCACCTATTGCCAATCCAATCAATCCTGCCATAGAAACCGGCACGATTGCTTTTCTGCAAAACATTCCACAAAACGCCAAAAGCATAACCACAGCAGCAATCCAATTGCCTCTAGAATAAGTGTAGACAAGACACACCAAAGCCAATGTACCAGTAACAGCTAGTAAAATTCCTAGGCGTTTGTAATCACGATAGAAATTATAAAAGAACCCTACTGTAAAAGCTATAACCAAAACTAGGTAGCCACCCAATATATTGGGGTTAACCAAAGTCGAATAAACCCTAACTTTTAGATCAGGAAATTGGTCTGGGTCAACCCAAATGCCTTCGCCAGTAATGCCAAGAATCTTTTGAGCAATGCCAATTACGCTAACCAAAATGGAAACTACAAGCATGACAGTAACCATTTGCAAAGGTCTAGGCATAGCCAAAAACTTTTCCTTGATAGTTTCTCCACCAGCAGTTTTGGCTTTATCATAAGTTTCTGCATCTAGTAGTCCGTATCTTAATAAAACGTAGATAAGACCTACATATTGTCCGATAACATAGACGGCATTCCAGCTGGACAAAAACTTATCCCTAGAAAAAAAGATGCTAAAAATAACAATTGCAAGTAATACGTAGAGCGAATTTTGCTGCCAATTATCTAAAATTTTAGGTGTCGATTTTTCTTTAAATCGAGAAACAAAAAGCGCCATACAAAAATTTATAGCAATAAGTCCAGCAGTCAACTCCTGCTTCAAAGGAATAACAGCTACAGTTAGCAACAATATATAATATATGTACTTGTCAAATTTCTCTGCTAAATTTTGTAGATTCATAAACTAATTGAGTTGTTCTCTTGCTTCTAAAAGCATTTTCTTAAATTCACCGACGAGGTAGAGACTACCACATACACAAACTACTCCATTCTCGCCTGCTTCGGACAATGCTTTATCATAGGCTTCGCTTAAAGATTCCATAGGAATTGCATTGGGACCGATAAGTGTAGCTAAATCTTTCGCTTCAGCAGCACGGACGCCTTGATCTGCACGCACTGCATAAACCTTGTCGTTGGGCTTTATGAGAATATTGATAACGCCACTCATATCTTTATCTCCCATCATGCCAAAAACAAAGTTTACGTTTTGTCCAAGATAATATTTATCTAAAGCGTTTCTGAGTGCTTCAGCTCCGTTAGGATTGTGAGCCCCATCAAGAATAATGTCGGGATTTTGATGAATGCGTTCTAAACGACCAGGCCACAAAGTATTTGCAACACCAATATGAAGAGCCAATTCGTTAATACGAGCATCTTGCTTGGAAACTAATTTAGCTGCAACAATTGCAAGACTAGTATTTTTTATTTGATGTTCACCTGGCAACTTGATTTCGTATTCACTTTGATAGAAATCTCCAGCATGCAGGATGAACTTTTGCCCATCCATAGAGCTAGAAACTTCTTCACCCCAGAACGCTTTACCATACAAATATACAGGAGCTTCTTTAAACATTGCAAAGGTTACAATAGGCCCCAGTGCATTATTCCCCTCTGCAGCAGTTACTACAGGAACTTTCTCCTTGATAATACCAGCCTTTTGCATAGCAATACGTTCAATAGAATTACCAAGTCTTTCATCGTGGTCCATAGCTACATTAGTAATAACACTCACTACGGGAGTAATGATATTGGTAGAATCCCAGAGTCCACCCATACCAACTTCAATAACTGCATAATCAACCTTTTGCAAATAAAAATATAAAAAAGCAGCTGCAGTTAAAATTTCGAACTGAGTGGGTTGGTCACAAACACCTTTTTTAACAACACTATCAGCTGCAACTTTCACTGCGGTTATAGCCATGGAAAAATCGTCATCAGAAATATCATTACCATTAATGGTAATGCGTTCGTTGTATTTTACAAGATGGGGAGAAGTAAACTTTCCCACCTTGAGATTAGCAGCCAATAAAATATTAGTAATCATGCTAGCAACAGAACCTTTACCGTTGGTTCCTGTAACATGCACAGTTTTGATTTTCTGTTCAGGATTATCCAGTTCTCGAAGCAAACCTTCGATGCGTTCCATTCCTAAACGAATGCCAAATTTACCAAGACTATCTAGATAATCAAGGCTTTCTGTATAATTCATACTTATCTCCGTAAATAGATGTGGGGGCCACCATAATTAGGCGGCCCCGTTTAATTATAATCAAAGAGTTTTCAGATATTCAAGACGTTCCAGAATAGCAGCTTTCTTTTGATTCAATTCTTCAGCTTTTGCTTTTTCCTTAACAATAACTGCTTCAGGAGCTTTTGCCAAGAAGCCTTCATTGACCAGCTTACCTTCAACACGGGAAAGTTCTTTGTCAATAACAGCCAGTTCTTTAGAAAGACGAGCATTTTCTTTTTCAACGTCGATAAGACCTGCGAGAGGCAAATATACTTCTACACCACTTACAACAGTTGCCATAGCATTTTCAGGTTTTGCTGCTTCTGCATCAAGAACGGTAAGGTCGCTAATAGCACCCATGAGGTGAATATAGTTTTCATTTGCTTCAATACCTGCTTTAAGATCAGCAGCTGCAAGAAGGATTGCAGGAACTTTCTTTCCAGGAGGTACATTAACTTCTGCACGCATGTTACGAATAGCTTTAATGCTGTCCATGATTGCGTTCATCAAGCGTTCTGCTTCATCATCCATAAGCTCTTCTTTAGCAAAAGGCCAAGCGGATACCATAATGCTTTGGTCCTTATGTGGCAAGCATTGATAAATTTCTTCGGTGATGAAAGGCATATAAGGATGGAGAAGTTGCATAGCACTTACGAGTACAGTGGAAAGTACATGTTGAGCGGTTGCACGTTCAGCAGCATTTTCTTTATTGTACAGACGAGGTTTAGCAAGTTCGATATACCAGTCGCAAACTTCGCCCCAGATGAAGTCATAAATCATACGACCAGCTTCACCCAGTTCAAATTTTTCCAGCATATTGGTAACATCTTGTGCTGTATGTTGCAAACGAGAAAGGATCCATTTATCAGCAAGGGTAAGCGGTGCTTGCTCAGCATTTTCGTCATAGCCTTCCATATTCATGAGGGCGAAACGAGATGCGTTCCAAATCTTGTTAGCAAAGTTACGAGTGGATTCTACACGTTCCCAATAGAAACGCATATCATTACCAGGAGTATTACCGGTGATGAGCATGAAGCGAAGGGTATCTGCGCCATATTTCTCGATAACTTCAAGAGGATCGATACCATTGCCAAGAGATTTGGACATCTTACGGCCTTGGCTATCGCGAACAAGACCATGGATGAATACTTTATCAAAGGGTTGTTCATGAATAAACTCTTCGGTCATGAAAATCATACGTGCAACCCAGAAGAAGATAATATCGTAGCCAGTTACCAATACACTAGTGGGATGGAATTGTTTCAACAATGCAGTTTGTTCAGGCCAGCCCATGGTGCTGAAGGTCCACAGAGCACTACTGAACCAGGTATCCAATGCATCCTCATCTTGGTGAATATTTGCACTGCCGCATTTGGTGCAGTTATGAAGATCAGTACGAGAGCACATGATTTCACCGCAGTCTTCACAATACCAAACAGGAATACGATGACCCCACCAAATTTGACGAGAAATACACCAATCGCGAATGTTTTCCATCCAACCTAAATAGGTTTTGGTAAAACGTTCAGGAACAAATTGGGTATGACCTTCTTCAACGCAATCAACAGCAGCCTTTACAAGAGGTTGCATTTTTACGAACCATTGGGTAGAAACCAAAGGTTCAATTACATGACCGCAACGTTGGCAGTGACCAACAGCATGGGGAGCTTCTTCTTTTTTGATGAAGAGACCCATTTCGGTCAAATCTTTAAGAACATTTTCACGAGCTTCGTAACGGTCTTGACCTTCATATCGGCCAGATTCAGCGGTCATTTTGCCATCCATACCGATTACAACAACGGTATCGAGGTTTTGGCGAAGACCCATTTCATAGTCGTTGGGGTCATGAGCCGGAGTAATTTTTACAGCACCAGTACCAAACTCAATATCTACATAGCTATCTGCAATGATAGGAATTTCACATTCACGCAGGGGATGCCATACAGTTTTGCCAACCAAATGGCCATAACGAGGGTCTTCGGGGTTAACTGCGATAGCAGTATCGCCAGGAATAGTTTCCGGACGAGAAGTTGCGAATTGGAGATACATATCTTCTTCGCCAACTACTTTATATTTGCAATACCAAAGATAGCCTTCGTCATCCTTATGTTCAACTTCGATATCAGAAAGAGCGGTGTTACAGTTTACGCACCAGTTGGTAATACGAGTACCTTTGTAAATGAGGCCTTTTTCGTATAAGGAACAGAATACTTCGCGAACTGCACGGCTGCAGCCTTCATCCAAAGTAAAGCGTTTGCGGTCCCAATCGCAAGATACACCTAAATTCTTAAGTTGGTTAATAATGCGATCGCCATATTGGTCCTTCCATGCCCATACACGTTTCAGGAATTCTTCACGGCCAAGGTCATAACGAGTCTTGTTTTCTTCTTTTTTCAAAACTTCTTCAACTTTGATTTGAGTTGCAAGACCTGCATGGTCATAGCCAGGCATCCACAGAGTATTGTCTCCCATCATACGATGCCAACGAATAAGAATATCTTGCAGGGTGTTATCTAAAGCATGGCCCATATGGAGTTGACCAGTGATATTCGGAGGGGGAATAACGATGGAGAAAGGTTTTTTGCCTTCTTCTACTTCAGCATGGAAGAGTTTGTTGTCTTCCCAGAATTTGTACCATTTTTTCTCTACGGCCGCTGGGTCGTAAACCTTAGGAATGTTGTGTTCTTCAGCCACTTGTTGTTACCTCTTTCTTTATTCTTATCAATTCACGATAATCAGTTTTACAAATAAAAAACGTCCTATCGTGCTAATCACGACAGGACGCTAATAGTAACGCGGTACCACCTATCTTCTTCGACATATGTCGAAGCTCTCAAACATTTAACGCATGTATGCGCACTGCCCTACTCCTAGTTCAAGCAGTGAGCTCCCGGACTACAACCATGTTTCCCCTCGTAGCAGTTTTCACCAGCTCTGCCTCTCTAAAAAACGATTCCTAACAGGTCCTTCCGTTCTCAGCCTTTGCATTTGTAATTAACAGCAATATAGTAACAAATAACCACTGACTTTGTCAATGGTTATTTGCTTCTATCGTATCATTAACTTTTATAGAGAAAATATTAATTATGGTTGTTTTGTGCCACAGGTTTGGCAGAACTTTGTATTATT
>JAKSOJ010000075.1 GCA_024405645.1 Phascolarctobacterium sp.
GTCTGCCAATTCCGCCACTTCGGCACGTTAGGCTCCTCGCTTTCGCTCGGAACATTAATTATTATACTCGCTTAAGCATTAAATGTCAAGCACTTTTTTATTACTTCCAAAGATTGATATTATTATATTTTTTATCAATGGGACCGGAGAACCAGCGACCATTCAAAACCTCGGTAATAATCTTGTTCTTAGCTTCCTCGGAAATGCTGTTGTCGTTCTCCAATTCAGCCAAGATGCCTGCATAGCTAACGCGACTATTAGAGCTATAGATATTAGTCATAGTTTCATGAGCATCGAAAACCATCTCGGGCTTGTAGTCAGGATTCCAAGGATTCCAGGTTTGACCAAGTTCAGGGCAGTTAGGATTACCAGTGCGCATGAAAGCGCCCAAGCTTGCAATAAATGCTTTGGACAAATCCTTGGGACCAGGCTTAGCCAAAACTTCTGTGATTTCTTTATTCCAAGGATATGGTTGCTCGGTTAAGAAGGAAAGCCAAATACCATGAATTGCGCCAGTAGTGGTATTAAAATCATCCCCTACCAGTTCTTTGTTATGACCAAAATTAAAGGTACTTACATACATATCGTTTTTGTAAGCCTTATGAATATTTTCAGCACTTTCTTGTCCGTTGAAATAGCCATACATCAAACTACCATATTTATTGGCAAATCTATATTCCTTTTTAGCAGCAATATCACTAACTACTTGATCCATTCTGTTTTTGAAGAATTTATCACGTCTAGCAAAGGAAGAAAATTCATCGCTAGAAGCAAGCATCAGCAAAGGAACAGAATTGAATTTCTTGGTTGCAAAAGCATTTTTCGGAAGAATATTACCATCTCCATAAAGATGCGGGAAGGCAGACATACGAATGCCAGCACCAGCCATAAGAGGAGCAATGCGTTCAGCCTTTACATTAGCCAAATAATTGCGAATTTCCTTCATGTCCTTGCCTTTTTTAGAAAGCAACCAGGTCTTAGCGCTAAGAATATCGCCTTTTACGCCATCCTCCACAACTAAAGGAGCTAGATTCTTGGCAATAACATTTTGGCTATCTTTATAATTGGCTACTGTACAACCACCACTAAAGGAAATTGCTTTTTGGAATTTGCCATTGAATTCGGGGCTGATGAGCATAGCCATAACATCACGTCCACCAGCACTAAAGCCAGAAACAGTTACGTTATCAGGATTACCGCCAAAAGCTTTAATATTATCTCTTACCCAGCTAAGAGCAAGATATTGATCTGCAAAGCCTAAATTACCACTTTGTTCCCATTTGTTACCTTGAGCAATAGCAGGGATATTGTTCCAACCAAAAAGGCCAAGACGATATTGCATGCTGACAAAAACTACATTAGCCTCTTCAGCAAATTTTTGACCCATCCACGAACGAGAATTGGAGGCTTGATTATTGCCACCATGAATGAATACCATTACAGGCAAATCCTTCGCTTCTGTGTTAGGTCTTGTGATATCAAGAGTCAATGCACCCTCTTGACCAATAACCTTTTTGCCATTGAACTGAACATTAATAGGTCCAAACTTGGAACAGTCCAAAGCAGCCTTGCGTGTTTTCAAGGGCTTTGCCATCTCAAAACGTTTGCTACCATCTGCATAAGGAACTCCCCACCAGTTGATAGTTTCGTGTTTAGCATCTTTAACGCCTTCAACAACGCCTTCTCTAGTTTTTACACTTGTCATAAATCCTTCTGCAGCTGCATCAAAAACAAAGCCAACGGACATAGTCAGCGCAAGTGCAGTTGCAAGACAAATCTTTTTCATACAAAATCCCCCACTTTAAATCCCTGCCGCATATAATGCACAGATTGTCTTGGAATCGAAGAGTTCGCCATTTTTAATCATATTCTTAATTTCTTCTGGAGTGAAAGCAATGGCTGTAATAAATTCATCCTCGTCAGGATGTTGCTGGCCACTTGTTAAGCCTTCTGCCTTAAACAGATGAATGATTTCATCACTAAAGCCAGGAGTTGTAGCGATACTGATGAGAAACTCCCATTTATCGGCAGAATAGCCAGTTTCCTCACTCAGCTCTCTTTTGGCACATTCTAGAATATCCTCTTGCGGACCATGGTCCAATTTGCCAGCAGGAATTTCCCACATAACGGTACCCAAAGGATATCGACATTGTTTAACAAGAATAATGCGTCCATCGTCCAAGACAGGCACTACAGCTACAGCACCTGGATGACGAACATATTCACGAGTAGCATCATTACCGCTTGGAAGAGTTACATGGTCCAATTGCACATGCAAAAGCTTGCCAGAAAATACCTCTTGATTGCTACCCTCTACATAAATTTCATCTAATTCTTTTTCATGAAATTTCTTAATCATCTTTACCTCTTAAAGCTAGCCTTTACAGTAATAGCTTTATTTATAAGTTCGCTAGCATTCTCACGAGCCGCTTTGGACTTGCTTTCCCCGGCAGTCATACGCATAATTTCGTTAATCTTGGCAGCTTCGTCCAAAACACTCAAAGATGTTTGAGTTCGTCCGCCAACATTTTTCTTTTCAATGAAAATATGATTGTCGTTGAAAGCAGCAATTTGCGGTAAATGAGTAATGCATAAAACTTGACCAACGGTACTAATCTTAGCAATTTTTTCTGCCATTTTTTGCGCAGTTACACCACCAACACCAGTATCAATTTCGTCAAAAACCATAACACTAACAGGCTGAGTATCCATAAGCACTGTCTTGGTAGCCAAGGCAATACGACTTAGTTCGCCACCAGAAGCAACCTTCTCCAAAAGTCCCATGGGCTCACCCAAATTGGCACTAAACATAAAGTTCATTACATCCATACCAGTGGGCAGAAATTTATCTGCTTTGACAAAATTAATGGAGAACTTGCCATCCGGCATTGCCAAATCACGAATATGTTCCGTAATACCTTGTGCCAACTTTTCAGCAGAAGCCTTGCGAGCATTAGTCAAAGCTTCTCCTGCTTTTTTCAAAGCCATAGTTACGCTAGCCAAATTCTTCTCGGCACGAGCAATAGCTTCAGCCACGTTTTTCAAATCTTTATATTTTAATCTCGCTTCTTCTAAATAGTCGAGTACATCTTCTGTCGTACCACCATATTTTTTCTGTAAGCGATAGATAGTATCCAATCTATTTTGAACTTCCTCTTGACGATTGGCATTAAATTCATTGCTAGCCAAGTAATCAGCAAGCTCTGTACGTACATCGTCAAGGGTAATCCAAGCAGAATCTAAATTTTCATAATGCTGCTCTAAACGTTTATCATAACGAGCTGCATATCTGAGTTCGTCTTTAGCCTGAGCCAGCATACTAAGAATGCCCCTATCTGCATCAAGAGCACCATAGGTTCTGCTAATAGAGGAGATAATCTTCTCCCCATTAGCTAAAATTTTAGCTTCCTCGGCAAGGGTTTCTTCCTCCCCAACCTTTAAAGAAGCATCTTCAATTTCCTGAATTACCCAAGCATAACGGTCCAAAAGCAAATCCTGTTGTTCACTTTGCCCTTGCAATTCCTCAAGATGCTTTTTCGCAACAAGATATTGTGCGTAAAGCTCTTGGTAACTAGCCAAAGCCTTGGCAACAACCTCGCCGCCAAACATATCAGTAAAAGTACGTGCAGCATCCAGCTTTAAAAGAGCTTGGTTTTCATGTTGACCATGAATGTCCACCAAAAGGCCCCCTATTTGCTTAAGAATTGCCAAGGGAACTTGTACGCCATTAATTAAAGCTTTGGATTTGCCTTGAGCATTTACCATACGTTTCAGGAATAGTTCGTCGTCGCCCTCTATTCCCTGCTCCGCAAGTACTGCCTTTACCTTGGGCAAACGAGAAATATCAAAAATTGCTTGTACCCAAAGTCCATCCGTTCCAGAGCGCACAAACTCACCAGATGCTCGAGCACCTAGCACAATGCCAAAAGCATCAATCAATATGGATTTACCAGCACCCGTTTCACCCGTAAAAACATTGAAGCCAGGGATGAAGGATGCACTTGCATCTTCAATTAATGCAAAATTATGAACAGTTAATGCTTGAAGCACTTTGCCACCTCAGTTATTTATAAGAATTAAGACGAGAAACTACAGGAGCAATATTTTCTTTCTTATCAATTGCCAGGAATACAGTATCATCACCAGCAATGGTACCGAGAATTTCCGGCCATTTCATATAATCCACAGCAAATGCTACGGATTGAGCAGTACCAGGCAATGCACGGATAATAATCAATGCATCATTATGGCGAATTTCCAGAATGGATTCTTGGAAGGTTCTAGTTAAACGATTAGGGGTAAGAATCATGCTATGTTCTTTGGGATATGCATAAACATAGCGACCATCAGCATCAGGAACCTTCACGAGCATTAATTCTTTAATATCACGGGAAACAGTTGCTTGAGTAACATCGATGCCACTCTTTCTCAATGCTGCAGCCAAATCCTCTTGGGTTTCAATTTTTTGCTTATCAATAATTTCTTTAATCTTGGTGTGTCTTGTGCTCTTCATAAATACACCTCTTTCTCAAAAATTATATTAAAGATTACGCATCAATTTTTGTTGCCAGGTTTGATAATAGTCTCGACTAGTCAAACGAATCAATTTTAACTCATGGGGACTCTTGGTCACGCGTACAATGGTATCAGTATCAATTTCCGAAATTGTTTCACCATCTGCAGAAAGCTTGATTTCTTCTGAACCAGGAACTGCCTTTAGCTCGATAACCTCAGTAGAAGGAATAATCAAAGCACGAGCAGACAAGCTATGGGCACAAACAGGAGTTATGATACTTACATCAAGCTCTGGCATAACCAGCGGTCCACCTGCACTCAAGGAATATGCTGTGGAACCAGTAGCCGTGGAAATAATAAGCCCATCAGCCGCATATTTACCAGAAGCCTTACCATTAATATACATGGAAAGATGGCACATCTTACTAAACATACCTTTTTCCAAAACTATATCATTCAAAGCTTGACAGTCATTAACAACCTTATCATCTTGAATAACCTCTGCCATTAAAAGGTTACGAGATTCTATGGTGAAATTGCCTTCAGCGACTTTGCCTATTGCCTTATTAACATTTTGCAAATCGATTTCTGCTAAGAAACCTAAATGTCCCATGTTGACACCAAAGCAAGGAATACCAAAAGGAATTATATGACGGGCCATTTGCAGCAGTGTTCCATCGCCACCAAGGGAAACAGCAGCATCCAGCTTGGTCATATCTTCGGGGTTATCTAAATCAAAGGACATGCAATCGTATTCAGAAGCTAAGAAATCCGGAAGAAGCGGTTCCATACCACTCTTGCGGACAAGCTTCAGAAAGCTGCCCAAGACCTGCATGACATGGGATTTGCCAGTATTTGGGAATATGCCTAAACGGTTAATTTTCATTTTACACCTCGCTTAGATCAGTTTTCTTATCCAAATCTCCGTGGCTCTTGCCAACTAAATCGTGTACAAATTCTTCACTAATTGCGTCATCATCACCCATGATCATATAAAGAAGATATTCAATATTACCTTCAGGTCCCTTGATGGGAGAGAAATCCAAGCCCGCTATGCCAAAGCCCTCGGACTTAGCAAAGCTGATAACATTGTTAATAACATCTTCGTGAACCTTGGCATCTTTAACAACGCCTTTTTTACCTATATTTTCCTTACCTGCTTCAAATTGAGGCTTAATGAGAGCAACAACAAAACCGCTCTCCTTCAAAATTTTATGCACAGCAGGAAGAATTTTATCAAGAGAAATAAAAGCTACGTCAATGGTTACTGCATCAACCTTTTCGGGCAGGCTATCTTCTTCCAAATATCTAACATTGGTACGCTCCATGTTGATGACGCGTTCATCCTGACGAAGCTTCCAGGCCAATTGACCATAGCCTACGTCCAAGGCATAAACCTTAGCAGCACCATTTTGCAAAGCACAATCGGTAAACCCACCAGTAGAAGCACCAACATCAGCTACAACCTTGTCTGCTACGGAGATTGGGAAAATCTGCAAAGCCTTTTCTAGTTTTAACCCACCACGACTAACATAGGGCAGTTTGTTACCCAAAAGTCTGATAGTGCATTCAGGATTAACCGCAGTACCTGCTTTTTCAACTTTTTGTTCATTGACGAGCACCTGACCTGCCATGATAGCAGCTTGAGCCTTTGCTCTGGACTCAAACATGCCTCGATTAACAAGAAGTGCATCAAGTCTTTCTTTCTTCATAATTATCCTTTTAGGAAAGCAACTACTTTATTAGCAATTGCTTCATCATCTAATTCAATATCACGCAATAAAAGTTTTTTATCTCCATG
>JAKSOJ010000076.1 GCA_024405645.1 Phascolarctobacterium sp.
TAGCTCAATACTATATCTGGAACCTTAATCCAAAAGTTAGTGGTATCGATTGCAACTCTCTCCAATACAGATTAACCACCCACAGTGTAGGTCCTAACAAGCAAATTCCTGAATTCCAAGGTGGTCAAACTGTAACCGTTTACAAAGTTGGCGGTGGTACTGAACCCGCATACTTGTACCATGTAGATTATCTCTTGAGATCTATCTGGCGTCAAGATTACAAAACTGACGAAATCATTAAGATTATGTAATAAACGTATAAAATACAATTAAGGCTACTGATGATTCAGTAGCCTTTTGCTTTAGAAAATTAATGTGTCTAATACCGAGGTTCGATAAACAAGCTGAGATCCAGCCTCCAAAGCCATCATAACACCTATGGCAAGTGCCATAAGCAGAGCAAATTCCTGCTCGGTAAATGGCGGTTCTTCCGCCTGTACTCTTGTATATGCTTTATAACAAAGGGATAACATCATACCAAACATGAAAATCCCAAAATAAATATTTAACATAATTTCCCTCAAAATCATAGCAACGCTTTAGTTTCTATAAAAAGTATATGCTATGAAGAAGTGAATGTCAAATTGCTTTTGCGTAACGTATAATGTAAGGTGTATAATTAAGAAAAGAAAGCATGGAGGTCCTACCATGGAAAATAGAGTTGCTGTTATCTCAATAATTGTCACTAATCCAGCGGCAGTCGAACAATTAAATAAAATTTTACATGATTACGCAGATTACATCATCGGTCGTATGGGCATTCCCTATAAAACCAAAAATATGAATATCATCTGTGTGGCTATAGATGCCCCTCAGGATGCTATATCCGCCCTCTCAGGCAAGTTGGGACGGTTGGAAGGAATAACCGTCAAAACAGCTTTAGCGAAGGCATAATGCGAAATTTAGTATTATGAAATGACATCAATATAGTGATATCAAGACAAAAGAGCTACCAAATCGGCAGCTCTTTTATTGTTTTTACAATCTATTTTTTCCCAAAGCTTTACCTATCTCTTCCATAATAATGCTTACATCAATAGGCTTAGCAATATGCCCATCCATACCTGCTTCGGCAGCGGCCTTTTTATCTTCTTCAAAAGCATTCGCTGTCATTGCCAAAATGGGAATACTTGCCTTAACTGGATCGTCCATACTTCTAATAATCCTTGTAGTTTTATAACCATCCATATTAGGCATTTGAATATCCATAAGAATAACGTCGTAATACTCAGAACCAGCCTTTTGTAGCATATCAATACAAATAATACCATCAGATGCACGTTCCACAAGTACGCCAACTTCAGTTAATAGTTCAATTGCAATCTCGGCATTAAGATCGTTATCTTCAGCAATGAGAATTCTTATTTTTCTATTAGCATTAAACTCCTTAGCACTAGAATGCTCAATATAGTTATCAGGAGCCTCGGCGATTCTATGAGGAATAGTAACAGTAAAGGTTGTTCCCTTACCAAGCTCGCTTTCTACAGTTATAGTGCCACCCATAAGATCAATAAACTGTTTAACCAGGGGCATACCTAACCCAGTACCTTGAATCTTATTTTCTGTCGCAGTGTGTTCACGCGTAAATTTTTCAAAAATAGAACCAAGGAATTCTTTTGATATACCTATACCATTATCAGCAACAACAGTTTGAATATTGGTATAACCAACCTTATCACAAGGTATTTCTCTAACCGTTATACTAATTTTGCCACCCTCGGGAGTATATTTACATGCATTAGATACAAGATTTAAAGCAATCTCTTTTAACTTAACTACATCTGCATAAATATAGTCTGTTTTTATATCGGTAATTGTCGTAAACTCTAAGTGCTTCCTCTCGACAATCTCGTCAAAAATTGAATATACATTATATGTAACATCTCGCGGTGAAACTATTGTTTCGTCAACAGTTTCCTTACCACTTTCAATTCTCGCGATGGTTAAAACATTATTTATCAAGGTCAAGAGAAAATCTCCAGACATCATAAGCTTGTCAAGATATTTATTGCATCTATCCTTGTCATCTAAATTCTTTTTAATCAGTTCTGCGTAACCTAAAATTGCATTCATAGGTGTACGAATATCATGGGACATATTGAATATGAACGCACTCTTCGCCCTACTTGCTTTTTCAGCAGCCTTCTTGGCATTGGACAATTCAATTTCTCTTTCTTTATCCTTGAGCACAATATCAGTTACATCCGCATGATAACCTCTTAATACAGTTGTACCATCTTCAAGCTTTACAGACGTACCACCACAACGAACATAAATAACACCTTTTACAGGGTGATACCATAAATATGTGTTTTCAGAAAACATACCGCTCAACATCTCTTCAACACTTGCTTGTACAGAAGAAAGTGCACTGGGCATAATATGGGAATACCATGTTTCGTAAACCTCTTCTTCCGTCATACCAACATCGGCACCAAGAAGCCAAAGCATTTTAGCATTAGCTTGCATTCGAGGCTTACAGTCCGGCTTAAGAATAATGCTCCAAATACCAAAGCCGGCATGAGAAATAATATCATTATATTCCTTCATACGCTTATTAAGCTCTTGTACTGACTCTAATTGTTCCTCCTGCTCATCCACATATACAAATGAGTTGAGGAAACAAATACCAATCATGAAACCTAAAGAATATGCTGGCACAAGTGGATAGAAAAATTGCAGCAACGAACAAAGAAACATAGTGATAGCAAAATAACAAACCGCTCTATTTCTTCTGTTAAGCCTACCCTCGGAATTGACTGTAACCATGTATGTTTTGTAGGCAATCATGGTAAAAATAAGGAAATGGCAAGCTACAAGCACATTTCTGTAAGAACATACCTGATACATCCCCTGCTCATCAAAATAGAAATATATGGGAGTAAAGCAGTTTATTGCTATTACAGTTGTTTGCACAAACAAAAATACTGTAGATGCACGATTTAAAAATTTACCAAACCAATCATCAATATTCAGATAACCAACAACATAACGGCTCTCAAAATAAAGTGTCGCTGCCATAACTATGTTGTAAAGAGACGTTTCCCAAAACAGCAAAACAGTATTATTTAACCCAGCGATGATTCCCCATAGCCCATCTACAAAATAGTAGCACAAAACGCTAATTAAGAATCTGCGATAGTTCTCAATAGACTTACTGTTTAAAGCCTCCCTGCTAGAATTCAACAGAGAATAGTTAATGATAATATGAATGATAATGGCTAGTGTAGGAATAACAGCATAGATGTATCCCTGCATAATAAAGACCTCCATAGAGACTCGTTTTATGAAAACTGCATCAATTAAGCGAAAACTTCAATATCATTATAAAATTCTAGTTTTGCAACAAAAAATCCTGCCTAAAGATGCCCTAGCAAGCCTAGCCATTTGTGAAATTATCGTGAACAAAATGTGATTTTTCATACGACTTCTTTTCTTTATATTGATGACGTTAACCCATTCTGCTATACTAAAATTACATTCAACTCATTTGTTAGGAGGTGAAGGCTTGTCTAGTAGATGTAAAAATTGTGGAGGTACTTTAGAATACGATATCAAGCTTGCTAAAGTAAAGTGCCAACATTGTGACAGTTTATACGAACCAGATGAATTTGAAGCCACAACCGCTGCTGAAGAAATCGAAAACGCAAATAAATACGAAGCAACAATGTTCGTTTGTCCCAGCTGCGGAGCAGAAATTTATGCAACAGAATTTGATGTTGTAGATTATTGCCTTTATTGTGGCACCTTTGTCACTTTAGATAAAAAGCTTACAAAAATAGAAAAACCTAGTCACATTATTCCTTTCACAAGAACTAAAGAAGACTGTAAAAAAGCCTATCGCGATGCTTTAAAATATAAAATCTATGCTCCATCCGAATTTCGCGATGAAAAGTTTCTCGATGGTTTCAAGGGCATTTACGTTCCTTATTGGAACTTCAATTATAAATGTGGTCCTAAAATCAAAATTCGTGGTTCAAAGGATTTAGACCGAGACGGAGATTATATCAATGTTCAAGGATATGTTACAAATGCAGATTATTCTGCAGAGCTTAACAATATCTGCTACGATGCTTCATCTTCCTTCGATGATGAGATTAGCTTAGGAATTGCTCCGTTTACCAAAGAAAAAATCAAACCTTTTAACCCAAGTTACATGTTTGGTTTCTTTGGAGATATTGCAGATGTAGATAAATCAGTCTATAAAGAAGATTCTGACGAGGAAATAAAAGAAAAGCTTTGGAATGGTGTCATCAAGGAAAAATCTCTCAAGGAAGGTTTTCCCGATGAAGATATTCCTAGTTCCTTTGATAAAGATTTCAACTTCAAATCCTCTACGCAGCTTACCATGCTCCCAGTTTGGTTTTTAACTTGGAGAAAAGGAGATAGACTCGCCTATTCCGTAGTTAATGGTGATACTGGTGAGCTTTACACAGAAATTCCTGTTAGTATCACTCGTTACCTACTCTTCTCGCTTTTGACAGCAATACCAATTTTCTTCGCATTAAACGCAAGCATAACCTTTAGCGCTTCTGAAATGCTTACTTTAGCGATGTTCTTATCCTTCTTCATGATTATGCTTTATGTTAACAAACTAGATCATATCGTGCGTAGAATGATGCATATGGATGACAGAGGCTTTTTAGAAACTCACGATGATGCCAAAGAAGTAAGCGAAACAATTAGCGAAAACTACGTAACTCTTTGTTGGAACGAATGCAGTGATTTCTTCTGGGAGAACAAATTTTACTTTGTTATTATTCTTTTGGCTCTTGTTGCTCAGCCTGAAATACCTATTTTAGCACTTATAGTAACAGTTGTTGGTACACCCATTTATACCTTTTACCGCTTATACTACAACTCCAAATTTTTCAAAGGCTTATCTGTTTGGCGTGATGTAGCCGGTTCGATTATCTCCCTCATCGTCGCTGCATGCATGCTCATCTATGATCCTGCTCCAGATATTTACTATTATGGTAGTGCCATAGCTTGCATGATAGGAATTGCCTTGGCTGCTATTGGTCTTGTTTCTAGATATAACGAATTTCTCACAAGACCTGCGCCCCACTTCTTTAGAAAGGGGGACCAAGCATAATGCGTTATATTAAATTATTATGTTTAGTTGTTCTAAGTTTTCTTGTAATTAACGTTTTCGCTAATCCTGTTTATGCAGAAAACGAAGCTCCCAAGTACAAGGTCATGGTCATCGACAAAGCAGATCTTTTAACTGATTACGGTGAAAAAGAGCTTGCTAAGGAAATGCAAGAGCTTGTGGATTATGGCAACGTAGTATTCTTCACCACCAAATTAAAAAAAGGTGCTAATTACGAAAAGCATTGCGAAGAAACCTACTACAAACTTTTCGGAAATGAACCCGGTGTAATTTTCCAAATCGATATGGGCAATCGCAAGCTCACTTTAAGTGCATCAACGCAAATGGAACAATTAATAGGTTCTGAGCGTAGTAGTATCGTAGATAATATTTACCAGCTTGCTTCCAAGAGGAAATACTACGAATGTGCTAGCGAATGCTTTAAGCAAATTAAAATTGTCATTAACAACGGAGAAATTGCCCACGATATGAAATATATCGACAATGCAATTATTGCAGTTGTTCTCGGTCTAATGGTTAATTTCTTCTTAATTTTTGCCACTTCTAGAACCAGCAATAGAAAAGAAAAACGCAAGCTCCTTGGCGACATGGCGCTCGACACAACTCTTGCGGGAGTTGCCATTAACCTCGGCAGAACGTCCAGACGCTATGAACCTAGAAAATCTAGCCGTAGCGGAGGAGGCGGTGGTTTCTCTGGTGGCGGAGGAGGCGGAGGATTCTCCGGAGGAAGCAGTAGCCACGGTTTCTAGTTTCTTCTCACTAAAATTGATTTTACCAATTATATGACAAAGGAGTTTTCCCATGAATATTTGCGTATTCTGTTCTTCTTCCGATAATCTCGCACCAGAGTATCTTGAAGGTGGTTACAAAATTGGCCAACTTATGGCAAATGCAGGACATACTCTAGTTTTTGGAGGTTATACCAAAGGCATTATGGGAGCAGTTGCCACAGGAGTTAGGGATAATGGCGGTAATGTTATTTCTGTTATTCCTGCGATTTTCAATGGTAAACGTCCTAATTTTGAGACAGGAGCCCATGTTATTTTGACAGATACAATGAGCAGTCGCAAAAACAAGATGATTGAACTTTCTGATGCTTTTATCAGCCTTCCAGGAGGAATTGGTACCTTTGACGAGCT
>JAKSOJ010000077.1 GCA_024405645.1 Phascolarctobacterium sp.
ACATGAATAAATTAGCTTTAGCATTGAGTGGTATATTGGTATGCTCTGGCGCAGGATATTTACACTGCGTTAATAATGTTGTGCCTAGATTTCTTCATGAGCAATTACCTGTTATAGAAAAAATGGCCCCAGATTATATTAACGGCTCTGTAAAGATTGGTGGCTTTACTTGGGGCGGGGGCTTGTCTGTTGAAGTTGATAATGTAGTTGTAACTGATGCAACAAAGGAGAAGGTTGCAGTACTTCCCAAGACCATAGTATCTTTAAAGCCTTGGAAAGCTATTTTTGACAAAACTGAAAAAGCTATCAGCAAGGTAGAATTCGTTAATCCAGAAGTTTTTCTTAAAATGGATGAGAAGGGTAAATGGAACATGCAATCCATTATGAAACCATCTGATTCTACTGAAACTCCATTTTATGGATTAGCGCAGATTAGTGGTGGCAAATTACATGTTTCCATGCCTCAAGGTAAGTGGGATTTTGGCATTGATGGTAGCGTAGAAGGTGGAGCCAATCCGAAATTTAATTTCGATTCTGTTATTACTGCTGGTAATGATAAACTTAAACTAGCTGGATTAATGACTACAAAAGCTATTGGCAGAATGAGCGTCAATGCCGAAAATCTTTCCCTAGTGGCATATGCACCATTGGTAGAAGATTTTTCAAAAAAATACTTTGAGTTAAAAGATTTCTCTGGAGATGTCAAAAATCTACATTTGTTGTATGACAATGAAAAAGAAAAATTAAGTTTTTCTGGCGAGGCTGAGGCGAGTAATTTAAAAGGTAAGATTGTTCTATCTGGCAATGAATATAATCTAAGTTTAAATGGCAAGGTTAAAGCAACGGATAATGTATTAAGTTTTAAAGATGTGCTAGCAAAAGTTGATGAAAATCAGATTGATTTTGCCGGTGTGGTAGACTTAACAAATCTTGAGAAACCTAAAGCTTCTGGCAGCTTGACTTCTAAAGAGTTGGTTTATGATGGCAGAAAAATCAATGATGTAGTTTTACCTTTTGTTGCAGACGGGGCTTTGATAACCGTCAATAAGGCTGGATTTAAATATGGCGATGGCAATGTAGATATTAATGCTTCTTATGCCGTAGAAGACAAGTCTTTAGCTGCAGACTTTAACTTTAAAAATATTGCAGAAACTTTACCTGAGGTAGGGGAAGAGAACTTCCATATTAATGGTTCTGTTGCCGTATTGGCAAAAATTAACAATGAAAAAATAAATATTCAAGCTGCTGCTGATACAGTGGACTTTGCTTGGCGAAATATAAATCTTAATCGCATTGATTTTGATGGAGATTATGACGGCAAAAACTTGACGATAGGACATCTTTCTGCTTTGTCAGATCAAGGAAATTTTGCAACTAAAGGTACAGTTGGGCAAGATGGTGCCTTGAATTTAGAAGGTGGCATGTCTAATTTCCCCATCGATCCATTTATAAATTTGGCAACTGGACAAAACGGAAGCGGTCTTGCGACTACTGCGTTTAAACTCAAGGGAACTACGAAGAATCCTGAATTTGAAGGGTTGTTTCAATTTAAAGACATTAATTTTATGAAGCAAAATGTTAAAGAAGGGCATGGCTTCATAGCTTTGAAAGATCATCTGCTTAATATTAAAAACCTTGAAGCAAACATGCCACAGGGTAAACATGTTGTTAATGGGTCAATTGATTTAGCAAAACAAGATGCTGGGTTGAATTTAATTGTTGAATCTAATAATGTACGTATAGAACCGTTAGTTCAAGTAGTAACAGAAGATATTTCGGTTACTGGCAATTTAGACAATGTGTTGCAAATTCAGGGTTCAATTAATAATCCCAAAATTTATGGTGAGGCTCATGCATCTGATGGCAGTGCACAAAAGCAATTATTTAGTAATATTGATGGGCGATATTCTTATGAAGATGGTCTAGTATCTTTAAGAGATTTTGTTATAGATGCGTTTCTTGGCAAAATTACGCTTGATGGTAAGATGACCGCTGATAAAAGTCTGGATTTTAAACTTAATGCGCAAAATATTGACTTAAATAAGTTGCCTATTAAAGATAGCGAATATGATTTAGATGGCTTGTTGAATGCCCATGGCAGATTATTAGGAACTATGGATGCTCCTTATTTTGAAGGTGGTGTAGATAGTAAAGAATTCTTTATTAACAAAGAAAAATTTACTAAACTAGATGGTAATATTAAAACAAATATTAAAGATGTTAATCATTTAGAGGTTTCCTTTAACCATCCCCATGATTCAGGAAAGTCGAGTGGATGTTATAAAGCTGATATTAATCTCGATAGAATTGCTCGCAGAGCAAAAGGTCAAATTCTAGCAACAAAAGGCAATGTTGCTGGTATACTTAGGGCTGCTAAACAGCCGTATCATATTCAAGGTGACATGGATGGCGTAATTAATATTAGTCCTAATGGTCCAGGCTCTGGAATTCATGCAGATGTTGAGGTTAACAATGTAAAATTAAGAGATGTGCCTTATCATAAAATGAAATTCCAAGGAAAACTTGCTAAAGGCATCATCTATTTTGATAATGTTATTTTACAGGAAAAAATTGATGATCTAAACAAAGGCGTTGTAACAGTTGCTGGCGACATTGATTTAAGAAAGAAAATATATAATGTGGTCTTGAATGCGAAAGATGCTAATCCTTCCATGGTGACTACATTTATGAATAATCCACCAGAGGTTAAAGGCGAGGCAGATTTAGATATTAAACTTACTGGTCCATTTGCTATGCCAAATGGCGTAGGTGAGATTAATGTAAAAACTGGCAGTGTGGCGGGAGTTTCTTTTGATAATATCATTGGTCATTTTAATTTAGCTAATGATAATTTGAAAATACTTGATTTCATTGCTGCTAAAAATGCCTACAGTGTCAAAGCGGCAGGTGATGTTCCCATTGACCTTTTCCGTTTGAAAAATTCTCGTAAAAATCCTGAAGCCGAGATGAATATTTCTGTTGATTTAAGCGAGGCTAGACTTGGAATATTACCAGTACTTACGAAATATGTTGAATGGGCTACTGGTGAAACTGAAGGTAAGGTTAATGTTGTTGGCACATTGGAGGAGCCACGACTTTTCGGTAAAGTAAAAATCACTGACGGTAACGTAAAAGTAAAATATATAGATACAGTTCTTGAGAATATTAACTTGGACGCAGATTTCCAAGGGAAAACGGTTGTTCTCGCTGATTTGTCTACAAAACTTGGTAAAGGTAAATTCTCCGCCAATGGTTCATATAGTCCCTTTGCAGATGCGGCAACAAGCTATAATTTGAATTTTAATGCAGATAATGCAGAAATTAAATCAGAAATGTTCAGTGGAATAATTAATGGTGACATTCAAATAAGTCCACAGAAATATTTTGATTTTAGTAAGACTGTACCAGGAAAGACACCTAGCGAAGCATGGAGATCCCTAATCAAAGGCAATGTCAAACTTGATGATGTACTTATTAATATTGCTACTGTGCCTGAGACAGGTGAAGGTGAAAGCAACCTTGGCTTAGATTTGAAACTAGAACTTGGCAAAAAAGTACATATGCTTAATAGCAAGATGTATGATATCTGGCTTAAGGGTGGTTTAGATATTAAAGGTAGTACTCGTTTCCCTATGATTGATGGATCGATTCAATCTGAAAAGGGTACAATTACTTATTTGCGAACACATTTTAAGTTGGATAAAGCAAAGCTGATTTGGCTAGAACCTGGTTCTTTCTTACCAAATGTTGATTTGTCTAGTAAGGCTAAATTCAGTAGGTATAATATTTTTATGGATATTACAGGACCAGTTGCTGAGATGGATTTAAAACTAACAAGTGATCCAAGCTTGGAAAGAAATACATTGATAAGGATGTTAACGCTTCAAAGAGATTCTGCAGAGGCTGGGGATATTAATAGTAATGATGTGGCCAATTTGGCATCAATTGGTCTAGAAATGGCTGTTTTGGCCGATGTAGAAATGTGGATTAAGCAAACTCTTGGCCTTGACCAATTCCGGGTTTATACGGGTAAGGTTCGTAGTGGTGTTGGTTTTGAAGGACTTGGAAGTACAAAACGTGAACTAACAGAGGATGAAAAAACACAATATAATCTGCTTGTTAGTAAATATTTGACTGATAAATTCTTAGTAGGATATACTACTAGCTTTAATGGTCTTGACAGAACATTATTTGGGCAGTACGATATAAGTAAGCATCTAAATTTGACCTATTCTCGTAGCTATGAATTAGATAGCAAACCCAAGAATTGGTATGGTTTAGAGTACAACGTAAACTTTTAATTTTTATGAGGGGAGGTGAACAGATGTTACAAAGATATTTGGAGGAAATCAAAAAGACTCCTTTGCTCACTCAAGAGGAGGAATATGCTCTTTGGGAGTTGGAAAAACGAGGAGACTTGAATGCTCATAAAAAGTTGATGACTGCATATCAGCCATTAGTGTTTAAAATTGCTGTAGGTTTTAAGTTACCAGAGGATGAAACTTTAGAACTTATTCAAGAAGGAATGGTTGGGTTACTCGAAGCTGCTGAATCTTATGATTATACTCGTAAAGTGTCTTTTAGCCTGTTCGCTTCTTATCGTATTAAAGGTAGCATGTTAGATTTCTTAAAAGCATCCAATAATAACGGCGTTCTCTATTTAGACAGTGAATTTGTTAATGGATATAGCTTAAAGGATTCTTTAGTAGCAGATTCCATATCGCCGGTAGAATATGCTGAACAGAAAATGCTTAATGCCAAGGTTGCTGAAGCAATAGAGCGGTTGCCAGAAAAAGAGCAGAAGGTTCTTTCTGCTATGTATTTAGAAGATCTTCCAGCTCAATCTGTTGCTGATGCTATTAATGTAAGTTTAGGTCATGTTTATAAATTGCAGAAGCGTGGCGTACGTAGAGTGCGTGGCATGCTTAGTCGGTTTATGCATGATTTGAATAAATAGTATTTAATAATAGTTAATAATAGGCGATTATTAAAGTAATTTTAAGAAAAACTGCTAAAATTTGATGTAATTGCTATAAATGACAGGATAACATTTTATAATTATTTATGACTATACAACTGATAACTATATCTATTCTTAGTTTCAGGAGGTATTAGGCATGGCAAAGTCTGGAAAATCTTTGTTTGACCGTATTGGTTCTGTTAAAAACAGTTTGGAAAATGCGGAACAAAGTTTTAAAGACAATCAAGATATGCGTGGCGAATTAGATTTAATGTTGGCTGAAGCTGAATTAAAGAATTTAAGACGCAAAAAAGATGTGCCCTGGACATGGAATAGGCATGTGTTGGCAATTTGTGTTGCTTGTATGGTTTTCTTTGGTGGCTTAGTTGGTTGGTATTTTGCAGTTGACCAATATCAGGATGTAAATGCCAAAGGAACTCCTATTATAAATTCAGCAAGTAAAGTTCAAAAAAGTGAACAAGCTAAGAATGTAATGCCAAGCAAACAGGCTTCGGTTAAAGATGACAAGATAGAATCTCCGCAGATTAAGTCAGAACCAAAACAAGGATCTTCGGATCTTAGTATAACAAAGAATGATATGCGTAGATTGGTTCGGTCTGCGCGAGTAGAACTCTCCAATTCAAAATGAAGTGTTAGGAGGAAGATGTTTTGAAGAAGAAATTCATGTTGCAAAAATTGACAGTTGGTGTTTTGGCAATGTTGATAGCTGCACCAATTTTTGCAGAACCTGTATGTGTAGAAGCTGCTAAGGCTAAAGAATCTGTTGATTCTGAATTTCCCTCTTCTGGTAATTGGGAAAAGCAAAATCAAAAGATGAGAGCTAAATCAATCAAAAAGTCTCAGGCTAAGCAACAGAAGGTTGATGCAAAGAGCCAAGCAAGAATGCAAAAAGCTGCTGCAGAAGCTCAAGCTCGTAGAGCAAAAGCTGCTGAAGAGGCTAGAATTCGTCAAGAAAAAGCTGCTGCTAAAGAACAAGCTGAAGCAGAAAAAGCTGCTAGACAAGCGGTGAAAGATCAAGAAAGAGCTGAAAAAGAAGCTCTGCAAGAACAAGCAAGGGAAGCCAAAGAAGCTTTAAGGGAACAAGCTAGGGCAGAAAAGGAAGCCAAAAAAGCAGCGAAATCTGGCAAGACTGTTAAGCCTGTAGAAAACACAAATACTGCTCCTGTTGCTACAGAAGAAGTAGCTTCCAACAATACATCTGCTCCTGTTGAAGAAATTGTGGATGAAGGTCCTGT